>NZ_CATVYQ010000012.1:0-43517 GCF_958348295.1 uncultured Holdemanella sp. | reverse complement strand
CACAACGGGATGTTTTTTTTGTATAGATGTATAAAAATTACGAGAAGTTGACGTTAATTAAGGTAGAGATCATTAAAAATATGATTGACACCAAATGTGACACCAAATATAATGGAGGTGAAAAGATGTCTTCTTGGGATAAGCTGTTAAAAAGATTTTTAGAATTGGATCATGATATTCGTTTTGAAGAGATAGTTAAAGTGATGAAAGAATATGGATATGAGATCAAACAACCTAAAGGTGGATCGAGTCATTATTCATTTGTCAAATCTGGATGTAGTCGTATTGTGATTCCAAGACATAAACCTATAAAAAAGGTGTAAAAATGATTAAAAAAGTGATAGAAGAGGAGATGAAGGAATATGAATCAAGAACTCAACTACTACATGAATCTATCGTATCGTATGGAGATTGTTGAAGATAAAGATGAAGGCGGATATGTATTATCTTATCCAGATCTTCCTGGGTGTATGACATGTTCAGATTCATTAGATGACTTGTTAGAATTTGCCAAAGACGCAAAAGAAACATGGATTTTAGGTATGTTAGAAGATGGAAAAGAGATTCCACTTCCTAGTGATCTACAATCGTATTCCGGACAATTTAAATTGAGAATTCCCAAAAGCCTTCATAGATCCTTATCAATACATGCTAAAGAGGAAGGCATTAGTATGAATCAATATTGTTTATATCTTCTCGCAAAAAATGATACAGAATATAAAAAAGAAAGACGTTAATTGTCTTTCTTAGATATAATGGATTTCAACTCCACCAAAATGAATACGCCCTGTGATATTTAATGTAGGATAGCCACTTGATGATGGTTGTCCTTTTTCATCAACTCCACCAAAGAAGGCACGAATATGACTTTGTACATTCCATTCTTTAGGTACATAGAGTTCAATGCCTGTAAAGTTTCCATCAATTTCAATCGTAGCTTGATTTTGAATGGTAGCCTGATCAAAATAGAGTTTCAATCCAGAAAATTTAGAGTCAATGGTCACATATTGTAAATCATTGGTTTGAATATATTGAACTTTTCCACCAAAACTAGAAGTAATATTGATGATAGAATTTGTTGAGTATTCTACATTTTCTGTATCGTCATCACCAAAATTGATTTCAATTTGTTTGTTGACTTTAATATGGTTTTTTTCAGGATGGAAAATACTAGTTAATCCCCAAGCTAAAAGCCAAGTTCCAACCATTAATAACCAGAATGAAATATCTTCAAAACCTAAATCTTTTCTGAATAAATAGAAAATAATCACAATCCCAAATAAGGGACTGTAGAAACTTCTTTCTTTGATTCCATCGATAATAACGGAAAGACAGATTAGAGTTCCAATAATTTTCCATAGACTGAATGTAAATGGCAGAAAACCAAATAGATTTCCAAAAATTAAAATGGCACCTAGAATACAAATAATGCCCCAAAACCAATTTCTTTTCATAAATGATTCCTTCTTTCTTTTAATACTTTGTAGTACATTCTCGATACATAGACTTGTTTATGACTATTTTGAAAAGTAATGAGATGACTCGATACAGAATGCGATAGAGAATAAATTTTTTGAATATTCACTATTGTGGATTTAGAGATTCTTAAAAAGGAGTTCGTCAATATATTTTCTAATTCATACAACTTCTGTGTTGTAGAAAACATATCATTGGTTGTGTGTGCATAGACCGTTCCATTATCACTTTCAAAGAATAGAATCGCATCTAAATCCAGATAATATTCTGTATCTTGTTTAAAGAATTGTATACTCGGCTTTGATTTAAAATTAGATATCAATTGTTTCAATTCCTCAGTATATTCTTTAGTACGTATGACAATTTCATCTTCTTTTAGTGAATCATCAATTTCTAGTTTTACTTTCATGGCCTTATTATTTCATATGAATATTTAAAAGTATAGTCTTGAAAAGTAAGTGGTTAAAATAGAAGGCTAAGTGGTTAAGAACAAGAAGCGAAAATTCACTTCTTTAGTGGTCTGTATAATATTGCCTTCAACTAATTATATATATAGTTCCTTCATCAATTTTATATATTAAACGATCTTTATCATTAATTCTACGACTCCAACATCATTACTACATTAATTTCTAAAATATTGAAATAATGACGTTTTATGCGAAATAAAACACTGAAATAACGTCATAACCGAATTATGTAAGAAATATTCACATGAAGTAAGACGAAGTTTTTAATTCTTTGGTATAATAATAGAGTTGAAATGAGGTAAATAAACTTATGGATGAAAATATAATTTCCTTAATTGCGAAAGAATTGAATATTTCAATTTCGCAAGTTAAGAATACATTGGAACTATTAGAAGAAGGTGCTACCGTTCCTTTTATTGCGCGTTATCGTAAGGAACGCACAAAAGGTTTGGATGAAGAACAAATTCGTGTCATTCAAGAAAATTATGCGTATCAAGTAAATTTAGCTAAGCGTAAGGAAGAGGTTTTGGCTCGTATTGAAACATTAGGTAAATTGGATGATGAAATCATTAAGAATGTTAATGCATGTACAAAGTTGTCACAGGTAGAAGACATCTATCGTCCTTACAAACAAAAGAAAAAGACACGTGCAAGTGTTGCGATTGCCAATGGTCTACAGCCATTAGCTGATACATTCATGTCGTTTCCACGTTATTTTAAGGAAACTGAATTGGATGTTTATATCAATGAAAATGTAAAAGATCATGAAGCTGCCATTCAAGGTGCATGTGATATTATTGCTGAAAAAGTGAGTGATGATGTAGATGTACGTAATAAAATATTGGATTCAATGACAAACTATGGGCGTATTGTCACAACAGAAAAGAAAGATCATGAAGATGATCATAAAGTTTATAAGATGTATTATGATTATTCAGAAAGAGTCAATACTTTAGCACCGCATCGAGTTATGGCCATTGATCGTGGAGAAAAAGAAAAAGTATTAAATGTTTCAATTTCTTTTAATGAAGAATATATTGAAAATTGGGTATGCCGTAGATTTATTCGTTTTAATAACAGTGGTACAAGTGAATATGTCCGTGCTGCTATTTTAGACGGTTTAAAAAGATTAGCATATCCATCTATTGAAAGAATGGTTCGTTCGGCTCTAAGCGAAAAAGCACATGAATCAAGTATTGACGTATTCTCTATGAACTTAGAGAAGTTGTTACTTCAACCACCTATGAAAGATAAAGTAATCTTAGGATTTGACCCAGCCTTTAGAACCGGATGTAAGTTGGCTGTTATTGATGCATCTGGTAAAAAATTAACAGTTGATGTGATTTATCCACATCAGCCAAATGCGAAAGTAAGAGAGTCTGAACAAAAATTAGTTCAATTATGTAAAGAATATCATGTAAATTTAATTGCGATTGGCAATGGTACGGCAAGTGAGAAAGTGAAGCTTTTGTAGCTAATACAATTAAGAAATTTAATTTACCAGTCTCTTATACCATTGTTTCTGAAGCAGGAGCCAGTGTGTATAGTGCATCTAAATTAGCTATTGAAGAATTTCCAGACTTACATGTTGAACAAAGAAGTGCTATTTCGATTGCGCGAAGATTGATGGATCCACTTTCAGAATTAATCAAGATTGACCCTCAATCGATTGGTGTTGGACAATATCAACATGATTTACCAACCGCAAGATTAAAAGAACGTTTAGACTTTGTGGTAGAAAAAGCAGTTAACCGTGTAGGTGTAAATATTAATACGGCTAGCGTTTCTTTACTTAAAAATGTTGCAGGATTGAATAATGCGAGTGCTACAAGTATTGTGTCATATCGTGAAGAGAATGGAAAAATTGAATCACGTACACAAATTAAAAAGATTCCTAAGATTGGTCCAAAAGCATTTGAACAAGCAGCTGGATTCTTGCGTATTGAAGATGGAAAAGAACCATTGGATCGTACAAGCATTCACCCTGAATCGTATAAGGCAACGAAAATATTGTTGAAGGAATTAGGTTTGGATACTTCGGATTTGGGAACACAAAAAGCTAAAGATGTAATTTCAGATTGTGATACAAAACAATTGATGCAAGACACAGGATTAGATAGTTATACATTGAAAGATATTTTAGATGCGATCTGCATGCCGTTAAGAGACTATCGTGATAAATATGATGCTCCTTTATTAAGAAAAGATGTATTGGAAATTGAAGACTTACATATTAATGATAAGCTAGAAGGTACAGTACGTAATGTCGTTGACTTTGGTGCCTTTGTCGATATTGGATTACACGAAGATGGTTTGGTTCACATTTCAAAAATGAGTACAAATCGAGTAAAACATCCAAGTGATGTTGTTTCTGTAGGAGATATTGTTACGGTATGGGTATACAATATTGATCAGGAGAAACAAAAAGTACAACTAACAATGATCAATCCAAATTGACAATAAGACGGCTTAGGTTTATTATCTAAATGGTTTGCTACCCAAGGGATTTAGTGGGGCAATACTTATAGTACTTTTGATGTGCTTTAAGTGTTGTCCTTTTGTTTTAAGGAAGGAATTATTATGAATATTACTACGATTGTTACACAAATGATCATTTTATTATTGATCATGATTGTTGGTTTTGCGGGAGCAAAGAAGAATGTTTTTAATGATGAAGTAAATGTATATGCATCAAATATTTTATTAAGAATTGGTATTCCAGGCTTGATTATAAGTTCAGTTAAAAATGGATCTCCATTTACTGGAAGTGAATTATTAAATGTATTGATTATTTTTTCCTTGTTTACGATATTTACTGGTATTGTATCTAAAATAAGTGTAGAAGTTCTACATATTCAAAAAAATAAAGCTCTATGGCAATTTATGATTCTATTTACCAATGCTGGTTTTATGGGATTGCCAGCGATTCAAGCCATATTAGGGGATCAAGCCATGCTTTATGGAGCTTTGTTTTTATTACCGCTTAACTGTTTGATGTATGGATATGGAGAAAGTTTATTTCGTAAGGGAGGTTTTTCTTTTAAGAAATTTATGAATGGACCTATGATCGCATCCATTGTTGCTCTAATACTTTGTATTTTTAATATTAAACTTCCATATGTTTTAGCTCAGACATGTACATATATAGGTAATGTGACTACACCATTATCTATGATGGTAATTGGTGCTGGATTAGTCAAAATGGATGTTAAAGAGTTATTGGATATAAAGTTGTGGGTATTTACAATATTTAAAATGATTGTGTTGCCATTGATTTATATGTTTTCACTATCAATATTTCAAATTGATCCATTGATCGAAAATACAATTATACTTATTATGTGTATGCCAGTTGCTAGCAATTCAAGTGTATATGCACTTATGTATGGTGAAGATGCAACGCTTGCAAGTAAGGCTATCTTTATGACAAGTGTTGCCTGTGTGATAACGATTCCAATTGTGTTTATTTTACATAATTTGTAAAAAAACATGTTAAATGTAACTGTAAAAAAAGGCCAAAGTTTGAGTTATTTGTTAGAATGATGTATGATTAGCATATAAGAAAGGATGTCGTGGATTATGGAAAAATGGACTCAAGAACAGTATGCTACTCGTTTACAGGAAATGAAACAAGAAGCTCATGATAAAATGTGGTTATACATCGAAGTGAATGCCAAAGAGTTTATGAATGAATGTGAACCAGGGGCAAAGAATCTAGCTAGTTGCTGTAAAGCTATGTTAGATGCAATGTTAGAAGGAGATGGCTTTATTGTAGAGCCTAAGATTCGTACTAAAGTTGCTGGAACTTTAACAATTCGTTATTATGTTGATAACTTACATCCAGGTCGTAGAAAATACGCAGATGTAATGAAGGAACAACAATAAAAAAATAGAATCATTTCTGATTCTAAATAAGCTTTAAATATTTGAAAGCTTTATATAAGCCGTCATTGTCAATTTTATCTGTGACATAGTCGGCTTTTTCTTTTACTTCTTTCACACCATTACCCATCGCAACAGAAATGTCGGCATATTCTAACATTGTTAAATCATTTTCAGAGTCACCCATCGCAACTGTTTCATATTCTTCATCGTAGTAATCTTTGACAAATTGAATGGCAGTAGCTTTATTGTATTCTGAATGTGTGATTTCTCCACCTAGATGTAAAAAATTAGTGAAAGTTAAACGTTCAGGAATTTGATTTAAAATTTCTTCTCGTTGTGAAAGGGAATCAAAATGGATACTGACCTTCATGACTTGATTATAATCGGAATCTGTAATTGTTGAAATATCTGGAAAAGACAAGAAACGATTTCCCATACGATTATCTATATTGAATTGACGCATACGTTCTCTATTTTTTTCACTAGTGAATGTTGTTTGACTTCCTTCTAAAGAATAGCCTGTGTCTTTAGCAATGTGCTGAATAAATTTTGTATCTCTTTTTTCTAATGGTTTAAAAAGAACTTGTTTATTATTTATAATAATTTCGCTTCCAGATCCAAAACAATATCCATCAAAATTTAAATCCAGTAAGAATTGAGGAACTTCACAACGTGTTCTTCCTGTATTTGTGTATATTTTATGCCCGTTTTTTCTTGCTAGTTCAATAGCCTCTAATGCAGAACCAGGAATTTTTTCAAAAGTCCAAAGAGTTCCGTCTAAATCTAAAAAAATTATCTTTTTCATAGCCAACCTCCACTACAATATTCTAACATATTATTGTATGATATAAGAAAAAGAGGGATTGAATATGGAAAAAAATGTAGTCATAACAATATCTAGACAGTTTGGTTCCAACGGAAGAGAAATAGCCCGTAAATTAGCAGAATATTTAGACATAAGTTATTATAATAAAGAAATCTTGGAAAGAATTGCAGTGAATATGGGTGTTTGTGCAGATTTTTTTAAAGATCAAAAGCAAGATGCGAACGGATTATTTACAATTGAATCAAGAGGTCTATTAGGTCTTAGAAACATTACAGAATTAAGTGTGAATTCACAAATCTACGATATGGCTAGTGATTTTATTAGGAAAATCTCGCAAAGAGAAGATGCAGTTATTGTAGGAAGATGTGCGGATTATATTTTAAAAAATGATCCTTATGTTATTTCTGTATTCTTTTATAGCGATATAGAAGAAAGAATAAAATGGTCGATAGAGGAATATCAAGTACCGGCAAAACAAGCTAAGAAAATTGTACAAGAAAAAGATGCACAAAGAGCAAGATTTTATGAATTTTATACCAATCAAAAATGGGGAAATCCACGCAACTATACATTGATGATCAACACATCAAAGATGAGTACAGATGAAGCTGTACAATTGTTGGCATCGATTTATGATACTAAAAAAGGCATCCCTACTTTTAAGAATGCCTTTGAAAATCAATATGAAAAGAATAATACGTATTAAAAAAGTCGGAGAACCGACTTTTTCTTTTACATGATATAAGGTGTTGCGAAATATAATACGAAGATAATCATTAATGCCCAAACCGTTGGGTGAACTTCTTTGGCCTTACCAGCAGCAATCATAGCAATTGTATAAACGATAAATCCACATGCGATACCATTTGAAATAGAATACATTAAGATCATCATAATAACAGTGACAAATCCAGCTGCCGAAAAAATCATATCATCCCAATCAATACCTTTTAATTGTTGAGCCATCATAATACCAACAACGATCAATGCTGGTGCTGTAACAGCATTTGTAACTGTACTTAAGATAAGTGGTGATAAGAATACGGCTAGTAAGAAACAAACACCAGATGTACATGCAGTTAAACCTGTACGTCCTCCAACGCCAACACCAGAACTAGATTCAACAAAGCTTGTAACTGTACTAGTACCTAAAACAGCACCAAATACTGTACCAAATGCATCTGCAACCAAGGCTTGTTCAGCATTTTCAAGTTCACCTTTATCATTGATCAAACCAATGCGGTTTCCAATCGCAACAAGTGTACCTGCTGTATCGAAAAAATCAACAAATAAGAATGAGAAAATCACAACGAAAGCCTGGAATGGATTTGCGAATAATTCAGAGATTCCTGAGAAGCAAGCTCCAGCGGCTTGTAATTCAAAATCAAACGAAATGAAGTGTTCAGGTAAAGTAGGCATTCCAGCCATTCCCATGAATCCAAGGATGATACCCATAACAGCTGTGATAACCATACCTACGAAAACGGCTGCAGGAACATTTTTGATAACTAATGCGATCGTAATTAATAAACCAACAATAGCTAATAATACAGCTGGATCTGTTAAGTTTCCGATTGTCACAAATGTTGAAGGGCTTGCTACAATAATACCTGCATTTTTTAAACCAACAAACGCAATGAAGAAACCGATACCAGCTCCAATTGCCAACTTTAATTGTACTGGAATTGCGTTGATAATAGCTTTACGAACACCAGTAACAGAAATAAGAATAAAGATAACACCTGAAATGAATACAGCACTTAATGCAGCTGCCCAGCTAAAGCCCATTTGACCACAGATTGTGTAGGCAAACAATGCGTTAACACCCATACCAGAAGCTAATGCAACTGGATAGTTGGCAACAAGTCCCATAATAATACTTGCCACACCTGCACTAATGGCAGTCGCAAGGAATACAGAGGCTTTGTCCATACCAGCATCTGCTAGAACATTAGGGTTAACCCCTAGAATGTAGGCCATGGCCAAGAATGTTGTAAGACCAGCGATAAGCTCTGTCTTAACGTTTGAACCTTTCTCGTTCAATTTAAAAAATTTTTCCACGATTTGCTCTCCTTCTCTCTTTTTTAAAAAGACTTTACCATTGTAACATAAGTTATTCTAAATAGATGCACTTTGATAAGGAAAAAGAGTAAATACACGTGTTTATTGGTAAATTTGTTAGTTTTTTCATGGCTTTCTTATAGATCTGAAGCTGAATCGTATACAAATCGATTAATTTTTGTTCGTTATCTACCGCATCTGTCTTAAAATCGACAATAATGATTTCATTATCTTTATAGATCACTAAGTCCATAAAACCATGTACAACTTGATTTTTTTCTTCAATAATATAGCTTTGTTCAAATACATGTTTTTCTTTCATCCAAGAAGCATATAGTGCATCTAAATTTAAAGCTAGAATCTGTTTAATGTCATGATTCTTTAAAGTATATCCATAAGAATCCGCATAAGCGATGATGTCTTTTTCTTGATAAGGATATGCACATTGTGCCACAATTTCATGAAATAAAGTTCCCCGAATCGTTCCTATATTTTTAGAAAGAGAAACCTCTTTCCAATCCAATTTGATTTTTGCGCCACTTGCCGTTTGACTTGAAAAAGCTTTAGAACCTTTTGAATATGTAGGTAATGCATAAGGCGTATTATTCTGACGGACTTTTAATGGTCTTTCATATAATTCTAATTTTTTATCAAAAACCACTAAAGAATCACTCATATTGGCATATGTATGTAAAAGCCATCCTGTATAACTTTCATCTTCTAATAAAGTATAGGCGTTTAATGGACTATAAAAATCTTCAATACTTTCAATCGTGTCCACAATCACAAGTTCTTTTTGAGGACGAGTTGTTGCTACATAGAATACACGCATTTCCTCCGCAAGATCATCTAGTTCTTTTTTGGTTTGTAGAGCCAAATGATAGATTGAATTGTATTTTAATTTATAATCCAAACTTAATCCTTTTAAAGATAGCCCTAATGTTGAATCAAGCAAGATGCATGAGCTTCCATGTTTATCTCTTTGTTCGTGTTGCGAAAGAATATACACAATAGGAAATTGTAAACCTTTAGATTGATGCATTGTCTTTACTTGAACTACATCATCTTCTTTACCATACAAGCTTGCTTCTTGTGTCTGATCTTGCATTGCATCTTTAGATAATTGTAAGACAAAACTATGAATATCATTTTGATTTTCAAATTGACCTGCAAGTTCTAATAAATAATCTAAGTTATTCTTATCTTGAATTGTCGTAGAAGCATAATAGAAATTATTAAACGCATAGATATATTGTAGAAGTTGTGTGATCGTTTTATTTTTATTTGCGTATAACTCAAAGAATGACTTCATAAAATCTTCATTTTTAATACTTGTATATAAAGATGTTCCTTTTTCTTTTTCTATACAACAATTCGCTATTTGAGAAAAAGATATATTAAATAATGGAGACATTAAAGAAGCACATAAAGAAATATCGTCAGTTAGATCTTCTAAGGCTTTTAATGTAGAAATGACAATTTGAATGGCTGGATTTGTAAAGAATCCATGATCAATGGTAATCATCGCCGGAATGTTGTAAGCTTCAAAAACAGCTTTTAATTTTTCTTGAGGAGCATGATTACGGGTTAATACACACATCGATTTATAGGGCATTCCCGCTTCATGTTTTTCGATAATGTCATTTGCGATTAAATCAAAACGATTTTCGTTGTGATTTTTCTTGATTGTAGCTTTATTGCCATCTTCATTCTTATACTCAGTATATAAGAAACGAACCGGATATTGAGGACTTTCCATTTGTCCTTTTGTGCCTACATTCGCAATATCAATATCTTTAAATTGTTCTCCTAACAATTCATTATTCATGATCTTACTATAGAAATCATTATTGAATTCAATAACACTCGCATTGGAACGATAGTTTTCTTGCAGCAACAAAGGAGTGTTGTTGGCGTCTTCTTTTTCCATCCAATCTTGCATGATTTTAGGATTGGCTTGTCTAAATCCATAGATAGATTGTTTGATATCCCCTACCCTAAACACATTATTTTCATGACAGAAGGACGCAATGATTTTTTCCTGTAACTCATTGGTATCCTGAAATTCGTCGACTAGAATCATTTGGTATTTATTGTACATCTCCTCTTTGATCATAGGATCTTGAAGTAATTGATACGCAAAGTGTTCCATATCATTAAAGTCGATCACTTCCATTTTTTTCTTTTCCAATTGAAAATACAGTTTTACTTTATTTGTGAGTTCAAATAGTGTATCAACTAAATCTTTATGATTTTGAATATCCTTTAGATAAAACGCTTCGTCAAATAAGTTTTCGACAATACTTGTTTCATGTTCCTTAAAAGAAGTTTGGTATTTCGAATAATCCACTTTATCAATGGTCTTTTTAAAGCCAATAGTATTCTTTAGATACAATTCAAATTGAACTTTAAAATCCGAATAAGATGTCGCATCTAAACATTTTGATAAATAATCCTTTTTAATTTCATAATCCTCAGGCTTTGATATTTGATCAATCACTTCATCTAAAATTTCAGTCATAGCTAGACAATGATTATGGAAATACTTTAAGGTATATTCCATTATTTTAGGATTTAAATATGTATAAGATTCTTGAATATTTTCTATCCAAGCCTTGGCATCTTCTTCAGATTTAGAGTTAATGATTGCCAAAATATCTTCAATATACTTTTGAATATCTTCTTCAGTTTTGCCAAAAGAATGAAAATACATTTTTAGTTGTGTATAGGCCTTTAAGTCTAAATCTTGAATCGCATGCTTATAGGCATTCTCAAAGGCAAGACGTGTTTGAGCGGTTGATGCCGTTTGTTTAGACATCGTGTAAGAGATGGGAATTTTATAGTAATAGTTTTGCACAATGGATAAACAGAAACTATCAATTGTTGAAATACTGGCCGTTTCAAGCAGTGCCATTTGTTGTAGAATATAGTCAGTTTTTGGTTGTTCTTTTAATTTCGAAAGTAAACGAGCTTTCATTTCAGCTGCTGCATCCTTTGTGAAGGTCATAGCTAGAATGGAATCAATCGAAATATGGTCTTTTAATACTAATTGACATAATCGTTCAACTAAAACGGCAGTTTTACCACTTCCTGCACTTGCGGAAACAACAACATTCGTGTTTCGAATGTCTATAGCTTTTTTTTGGGGAATTGAAAAATCCATATTATTCTTCCTCCTTTTCTACACGAAGTTTTGGTTCAACTTCATTCGCTGAATTTCTACAAATGGATCTATATGCACAATATTTACATGCATCTTTTACATGATTTGGAAGGGCTTGGCCACTAGAAATATCGTCTAAAAGACTATCAATAACTTGGCTCCATTCAGATTTGATGGTTTCTAAAGCCGGGTTTGCTCTTTTTACAGGCATATATTGTTTTATATCATCACAATAAATACTCGCATCACTAAAATGCCATCCTTTGAGCTTGCGATTTCTTGTGAATGTCTCTAGCATGTCAGATTCATTTGTGATACTTAATTCAGGCACTTTCTTACGATAATTTAATTTTCCATAAGCAAGTGCTTCTGGTGTAGTTCTTAAGGCAATATAAAAACATCCTACAGGAATTAAATTGGATTCTTTTTCATAAGCTAACGTATATGTAGCTAGTTGTAAGGCAAGGCCGGATTCAAATTCATTCAGGCTAATATCTTTGTCACTTGATTTATAGTCAAAGATACAAAAGGATGTGCTTGAACTATCGATACGATCAATATATCCATATAAATCGATAGTATATTCATTCCATGGATATGAATAAGAAAACTTATGTTCTTGTTTATCAACATTCATGTGCCAGTTTGTTTCAAAACTATGAAGTTGTTCAAAAATCAAAACAAGTTTTTCTGTGATTTCTTCAATTTGTGAATCAAACCATGTGGCTTGCTGTAAAAGTACTTGTTTAGCGAAAGTAAATTCTTTTTCAACATATTGATGGATCTCTGCTTTGGATAAAGAAGTATAATCTTGTTTATCTTTAGAAATCACTTCTAAGACATGATGTAAAATACTTCCACGAATACGAATATCTGTAATATTTTCCTTTTCCGTTAAGTATAAGCCGTATTTTAAGGCATGAGAAAATGGACATCGAGCATAGGATTCAAGTCTTGAAATAGAACCTTTAAAGTGATTGTCTTTAAAAAAGATGGATTGAGCTATTTTCTTGTCTAAATCAATGCTTGGAGTGGTCCAATGAAAAGAATCTGGAGTTGTTATAAATTTTGGCTTTGTTTGTAGCCAATTTTCAATTTCTGAACTTGATTCATAATTCTTTCCTTGATAGTCGCTTTGTGGGTATAGAATATAAAGTGTTTCACATAAGGATAAACAATCAAAGATTTGTGTTTGTTGATTTTGAATACGTGTTTCAAGATTAGGAAGGTCTGTGTTTTTTACATAAGCTTCATCAAAGATGCCTGAATGTAGTTTTAAAGCAGGAAATGCATTGGCATTTGTTCCTGTCAAAAAGACAATAGGCCTTAATGATGTGATGTCTTGTCTTGATCCAATTAATACACCTTCAATTGTATTGGCTTTTTGATTGGCAGAAAGATTTTGAATCTGATGAATCAAAATATTTAAATCACTTGCATTATGAATGTGTGTATGTACATCTTGAATGAGTGACATGACGTCGTTAAAGGCATTAAAATCTTCTTTTGAAACATGTTCATGTAGATTTTGAATGTGTTTTGCGATTTCAAGAAAATCTAATGTGCTAAATAAGAAAGCATGATTTTGTATCCATTCCAATGTTTGTTGTTCTAATTTTTGGTAGGATTCAAATTGATAAAGATTAATGATCTCATTGTCTTCATAAGAAAGGATGCTTAAACATGGTTCAAACTTAAGAAATTTTTCCGGAAACAATGTGTAGTATTGTATTAGATAATTTTCATTTGGATATAAAGTTTGAATGAGGTTTATAAAACTTTTAAGATCCATGTCTTTTATCCATGTTAAGTAACTGATCCATTCATTATAGATCGATGTAATATGTGTTTCTTGTATAGTTGTGAATGGAATCTTATGAGCTGTAAGAATTTGGGTTAGAACACTTTCATCACTCGCGTTATTTAGGGCAATGAAAATATCATCTGCCAAATAATCATTTTCGATAATTAGATGGGCAAGGACTTCCATTTGTTTACGTGTATTCGCAACACTATAATAATGAGTTTGACATAATTGGTTTTCACCAAGCCATTTTGCCCCATGATCCATTAATACTTGAATCCAATAGTTGTCTAATTGGGAATATTCTTTTTTTAGAATATAGATATTTTCTAAATCAGGTAAACTTGAAAGAACATCTTTAGTTTGGTCTTCTTTAAGTTGAATGGGATATAGAAGATTTAAAATTTCATTTAAATCTTTTTCTTTTTGAGTTGAAGAAGGAAAATCTTGGATTTGATAAGTTTTAGCCATTTTAATAAAGTCTAGGCAGGCATTTAAAAAATCATAGTCTTCTTTACTGGAATAGAAGGCGTTTTGAACAGACACTTTTTGTAAGGCTTCTTTGTATAAATAAAGAATTTCAATGTCGGATTTTGTTTGTCCATGATAAAAAGAAGATAGCCAGCTAGACAAGGTTAAAACTTGTATGCCAAGGCAATCTCTTTTTTGTTTTAAAATTTCTTTGTATAAAGATAAATGTAGGGTAGCCGGAGCTAATATTGTACTGTTGTCTGGAATTTGTATCATAAATTATCACCTAGATTATTATACCATGTTGCTTATATTTTCATTCAATGATATTATTAACTCGAAAGTTAATAACTGTAGAGTTAATAAAGCGGAGGATCTATGTTTGTTGGTAGAAAAAAGGAATTAGATGCATTAAATAGCCGATATAAAAGTAACAGAAAAGAATTTGGTGTATTGTATGGAAGAAGACGAATAGGGAAATCGTCCATATTGAATGAATTTTTAAAGGGTAAAAAGGGTATATTGTTTCAGGCTAAGCAAGATAATAGTTATGGAAATTTAAAATCTTTTTCTTATGAAGTGGATCATTTGTTGAATCTACCAGATACATTTGTTTTTGCGAGTTGGCAACATGCCTTTAAATCGATTCAAGAATACACAAAGAATGAGCGTTTTGTGTTGGTTATAGATGAGTATCCGTATATAGTAAGTCAAGATTCTAGTTTCTCTTCCGTTTTACAAGAGTTTATTGATCATGCGAGTGATAATATGATGGTCATCTTATCGGGAAGTGATATAGGATTTTTGCAAAGAGAAATACAGAATCATGCGAGTCCACTATATAAAAGACGTACTTTTGAGATGGAAATCAAAAAAATGAATTTTATGGACGCAAAGGAATTTGTGATGATGGAGGATGTTGAAAGTCAAGCTAATTATTTGTGTTTAATGTCGGGATATCCATATTATTTATCGACAATTGATCATACAAAAACATTTTATGAAAATATTCAATACTTATTGTTTAATGAGTTTGGAACATTTTTTAATTTGCCAGATCAACTTCTATCAAATTCAACGAATGTACAAGATGTATATAATTCAATATTAGTATCAATCTCAAAGCGAAATCGTACAATAAAAACGATTAGTGAAGATATTCATGAGGCAGAGGCTAAAGTCTCTAAATATATTTCAACATTGATAAAGAGTGAAATTGTAGAGAAAAAGAATATGTATAATGGAAATAAGCGAACGATATATTATGATATATCGGATTCGATGTTGAAATTGTGGTATACCTTAATTTTTGAAAATCAGGAGAAGATAAAAATAAATGGTAATCTTGTGTTTGAACGAAATAAAGAAAAATTAGATTCATTTCTTTCGTTTGAATTTGAGAATTTATCGATTTTATATATGGATATGTTAAATGAAAAAGGTGAATTAGAAGACATTTTTCCACATATACAGAATTATAAGGTTGATAATTCAAAATTAAGCAGATCGATTGAAATAGATGGTATCACAAGTACTAAAGAATATTTGTTGGTGATGGATTGTAAATATCGAAATAAAAAATATACAAAGGATATGTATGAACATCTAAAAGAGAGCGCCTCTATTTTTCCAGACAAATTAAAAAGAGTATATTATATCTTTTCGAAAGAAGGATTCAATGAAAATATGATTGAAGATAAAAATATACATTTGTTTGACTTGAAAAAAATGTTTGAATAATTGAAAAAAAGGGGCTGTAACGAAATGAATTAATTTCGTTACAGCTTTTTTGTTTTTTTAAGTTTAACGGTTTTAAATGTTTCAGCTTCTAAATTTGGACTTGCTATCCAATATTTATCAGAAGTCTTTTTGGATTTTATCATTGCAAATATTTTACGTATGTTTCTTCCTAGGCATACAAGCATTATTTCTGTTACAACTTTGTTTATTCCTCTTCGTCGTATTCTGATATAATCCATATTTTCTTTTATTTGACCAAATGTACCTTCAACCTGAATGCTACGATTAACTCGAATTTCTATTCCTTTACGACTAAGTAGATTAATTCTTGCTTCATTTTTATAAAATTCATATTTTGGAATCAGTTCCATTGTACGGGAATTTCCAGATTTATTTTTTAGATGTTCTTTACATTTGTATGCATATCCACATTCTTCACAACCTTCAAACTGATATAATATGCCATCTTTATATCTTTGATGATGATTCTTATCAAATGGAATTTTTATTCCCGCACATTTGTTCAGACACAAAAATGTATTTCCGTCAGAGAAAAATTTTTGTGGATTCTTTCCACTTGATTCACCATTCCAAGTAAGAAATTTTACGTAGTTTCCAATGTTATGCTTATCAAGATATTGATAATTACTATATATACCATATCCGGAATCTGCGCATAGATTTTTAGGATATTTTCCATAATACTTATAATATCCATCTAACATTGGGATTAAAGTGTAATAATCTGTTCTGTCTTGAAAGATATCGTAATATGTGATTATTCCACTAGACACCAGAATCTGCACATTATAAGCTGCATGCATGTTTGTGCCATGTCCAGAGTAATAATCTGTTTTCAAGGCCATAGCCGTAGCATCATGATCTGTTTTATAATATGAATTTCTGTTATCTCCGCAAATAGATTCCTTTTCTTCGTATTCTATAAGTTTCAATAAATACTTATAGCCTTCCTTACACAGTCTTTGTTCTAACGATAATTTTTTTCCGCGTCCTGATGGTATAGTTTCAATATTTATATTTTTTAAGTTGGCGTAATCATTTATATAATTATAGAATTGATAAGATTTAATATACTCTTTTTGATTGATATAGATTCCTATTTTATCCAAATATAGTCTGATTTTTTTATCTAGAGATTTGTGATATTTTACAGGTTTCCAGACAAATTTATATTTGTTCGCATTAGCTTCTAATTTAGTGCCATCTAAATACTGATCAGATATATCAAGATTATACTCTTCAATTATGGTGTCTGTAATACGTGCAAATAATAGATGATGATTTGGAACAATGACTTCATTAATGAATTCACCGATAGTTTTATGGCTCGGTGTTTGATTATCCATAAGATACATGACACGTATGTCGTATCTGCACATATCTTCCATTTCTCTTAATGAAGATCTACTTTTGGCAAAGCAATAACTAATCATAGAAAAAAGATGATAGGGATTATAGCTTTTTCTTCCGCTTTCAGAACATTTTGAATAACTAGATTCTATTATAGAATCTATATTGGATTTATCCAATATTTTTAGAAATTGATCGATTTTCTTAAATTCCTCATCATATGTACTTAGAGGAACTAGAAAAAACGACTGATGAGTCGTAAAATGATTCATATGATATACCTCTTTCCTGAACAAAAAGAGTATATCACTGAACGCTGAGGGTTCGATTCCCGGAGCGTTCTTTTATTTTTACGAATTTTACATAAGAAAAAGCTGTAACGAAATTAATTCATTTCGTTACAGCCCCTTTGTGTCTTATTATAGATTTTCTGTAATGTGTCTTGCGACATATACACCTGATGCACTGGCATGACTTAATGAGTGTGTTACACCTGAACAGTCTCCGATAACGAATAGTCCTTTGTGTTTTGTTTCTAAGTTCTTGTCTACTTTGACTTGCATATTGTAGAACTTAACTTCGACACCATATAGTAATGTATCATCACTAGCTGTTGATGGACATACTTTATCAAGGGCATAAATCATTTCTATAATGTCATCTAATTGACGTTTTGGAATAACTAGAGATAAGTCTCCTGGCGTAGCCTTCAATGTAGGAGTTACGAATCCTTGTGCAATACGGCTTGGAGTTGAGCGTTGTCCACGAATCAAATCACCAAAACGTTGAACGATAACGCCACCACCTAACATGTTTGATAGACGGGCAATACTTTCACCATATTGGTTACTTTGTGAGAATGGTTCTGTGAAATGATTTGATACTAATAGGGCAAAGTTTGTGTTGCTTGTGAAACGAGCAGGATCTTCATAACTGTGACCATTTACAGTTATGATTCCGTTTGTGTTTTCGTTTACGACAACACCTCTAGGATTCATACAGAATGTACGAACACGGTCTTGATATTTTTTTGAACGATATACGATTTTTGATTCATATAATGAGTCTGTTAATTCTGAGAATGTATCGGCATTTAATTCAACACGAACACCAATGTCTACACGATCACTTTTTGTTTCAATACCTAGATTTGAACATACAGATTCCATCCATTTACTTCCTGAACGACCTGTAGAGATGATACATTGTGCAGATGTATATGTTTCATCACCACAAACTACTTCATATCCATCTTCAATTTTATTTACCATATCGATGTGTTTAAAGAAATGGAATTCGGCTTTGTCTTTTAAATCATTGTATAGATTTTCAAGTACAACATAGTTAATATCTGTTCCTAAGTGACGTACTTTTGCCTTCAATAAGTGAAGATCATTTTGAAGACATTTTTTAGCGATAGCTGCATCTGAATTTGCGTATAAACGCGTTTTTGCTCCACCCATCTTGCAGTTGATTTCATCAACATACTCCATTAAATCGATAGCTTCTTGTTCACCTACATATTCATATAGGTTTCCACCAAATTCATTTGTGATATTATATTTTCCATCACTGAATGCTCCGGCTCCACCAAAACCATTCATGATAGCACATGATTTACAGTGAATACATGATTTGATTTTCTTTCCATCGATTGGACATTTTCTTTTTTCTAATGGAGCACCCGCTTCAAATACACCAATTTTTAATTCAGGTTTGTTTTTAAGTAATTCGTAGGCAGAGAAGATTCCTCCAGGCCCAGCACCAATAATAATGATATCGTATTGCATTTTATTTTCCTCCTATTTGAAGGCTATAGTCTACTGTTTTCGGTAGTAGGTATGAACGTTCAACCATATCATGAACTTATATAACCCGGACTATTATACGGATAAAGTTTCTTTTATGCAAGTAATATTTTTAAAAACGAAATAAGAAAAAAATGCTATAATCATGTAGGCTAGAAGAGGTATACATATGAGTAAGAATAAAATACATGACTTTATAATGATTATACTTGGAAACTTTGTAGTTGCATGTTCGGTTTCCTTTTTTATACTTCCTAATAATATATTAACGGGTGGTGTTGCTGGTGTGGCTGTCGCATTACATCCAATCCTTCCAGTTGATACCGTCTTAATGATTGATGCTTTGACAATTGGATTATTTATATTGGGTGCACTTTTATTAGGGAAACAATTTGCGATGAAATCCGTAATTTCTACAATTGTATATCCAATCTTTGTGACAAGTTTATCCCAGGTTGCTGCGATGTTTCCTAAAGATACATTTGTGATGCCTCCTTATGTGGCTACAATCTATGCCGGTGTCATTGTAGGTATTGGTTTAGGATTGGTATTTAGAGTGAATTCAAGTACGGGTGGTATGGACATTTTAGCTTTGGTCTTACATAAGTATTTGAAAATTCCTGAAGGAACAAGTGTAATGATCGTGGATGGCTTAACGGTTTTATTAGGTGTTGTAACACACGGTTTAACTCCAGCTTTGATTGGTATTATGTCTGTATTTGTTTGTGGTGTGGCTATTGATAAAACGGTAATGCTTGGTATGCAGTCCGCAAAAAATGTTATGATTATATCAACGGAATGGAAACAAATTCGTCGTATTTTATTAGAGACAGTGGATCGTGGTGTAACGATTCTAGATGGAAGTGGAGGATATACACAAGCACCTAAACCTGTGTTGATGTGTGTTATTAAGCAGAAACAATATCCATTATTAGAATCAAGTGTCTTAGAGATTGATCCAAAAGCTTTTATTATAGTGAATGATGTGCATCAGGTACATGGAGCTGGTTTTACATCGAAACATGTGGTGGGGACAAATGAAACAACATATTAAGGAAATTATTGTCGTTGAAGGAAAAAATGACACAAATACGTTGCAGTCTTTTTTTGATTGTGACACGATAGAGACAGGTGGAGATCAGGTCAATGAAAAAACGATTGAGCGTGTAAGACAAGCTCAAAAGACTAGAGGTGTCATTATCTTTACGGATCCAGACACACCAGGAGAACATATTCGTAGACTAATTAGTGGTAGTGTTAGCGGATGTAAACATGCGTTTATTAATAAGGAAAAGGCAAAGACACCAAAAAAAGTAGGTGTAGAGCATGCAAGTAAAGAAGATTTGTGGCATGCTTTATGTAATTATGTAACGTTTGAAAATAAAGAAGAAGTATTGAGCTGGCAAGATTTTATTGACTTAGGTTTAGTAGGAAATAAAGATTTGCGTTTTAAAGTATGTGAGGATTTCCATGTAGGGCCTTGTAATGCGAAAACGTGTTTTAAGCGTTTAAATCAGATGAATGTGAAAAAAGAAGAGATAATTGAGAGGAGTCTTTCATGAAACAGGCAATCGCAACAGTAAAGAAAACAAAAGAGATTCAAGAAAAGTATAATGTTTTCACAAAGAAAAGCTTTGGACAAAATTTTATTATTGAACCTGGTGTTGTCGAAAAAATTGCGAATGCTGCTATTCAATCCAGGGACGAATTGGTTTTTGAGATTGGTCCAGGAATTGGAGCTTTAACGCAGTTTTTATGTGAAAAAAGTGATCGGGTTGTAGCTTTTGAAATTGATGAAAGATTACCAGTTGTATTAGAGAATGAAATTGGTTTTGATCATCTTCAGATTGTATTGGAAGACATTTTAAAGGTGGATATTGATGAAAAGATTCGTGAATTCAGAAAACCTGGACAAAAGGTTGTGTTCGCATCAAATCTTCCTTACTACATCACAACGCCAATTTTATTTAAGTTGTTTGAGGCAAATGAAGAGATTGAAAGAATTACAGTTATGATGCAAAAAGAAGTGGGAGAACGTTTCTTGGCACATGAAAATGATAAAGAATATAATGCGCTGAGTGTGATTACACAATATCGTTGTGATGTAAAAAAAGTAATGGATGTATCACGTAGAGTGTTCTGGCCAAGTCCGAATGTAGATTCTATGGTTATTCAGTTTTCTTTTCATCATAAATATCATTTAGAAGATGAGAATTATTTCTTTGATTTAGTGAAAGCTTGTTTTACGCAAAGAAGAAAGACGATATATAATAATTTTCAGAATTTTGTGAGTGATAAAGCTCTCGCAAAAGAGTTGTTAGAACAAGTAAATATAGAGCCAAGTACACGTGCACAACAGTGTACACTAGAAGATTTTATTCGATTATATGAGGTGACTTATGCAAGTAGAGGCAAGGGCAAAAATTAATTTAGCATTGGATGTCGTAGAAAGAATGGATAATGGATATCATTCTTTAGATATGATTATGGCACCTATTTCAATTTCTGATGAAATTGATGTTGAGAAAAATGAAGTTGATGAAGTTATCTGTGAAGGTATGAAATTACCAGAGAATAATACAGTTTCTAAAATGATTCAGGTTTTAAAAGATACATATCATTTGTATTCTTGTTTTAAAGTATCTATTAAAAAACATATTCCTGCGCAGGCTGGACTTGGTGGTGGAAGTGCTGATGCAGCAGCAGTATGTAAAGCTATTTTAAAAATGGAAGGTATTGAAGAAACAGAAGAAAATTTATATGAAATCACAAAACAAGTGGGAGCAGATGTTCCTTTTTGTATTCATGATAAATGGGCTAGAGTAAAAGGAATTGGTGAGAAAATTATGCCAATTGATAGTGATTGGAAATTTGATGTTGTGGTTGTAAAGCCAAAGTTTGGAATTTCTACGGCCAATGCTTTTTCAAAGTGGAAAGAATCTCGTCCGTTTCATCCGGATGTGGATTTAGTAGAATCAAGTATTCGTGAAAAAAATATGGATCTTTTATATCAAACTATGGCTAATGCATTAGAACCTATCGCATTTGAGATTGAACCGGAATTAAATCAAGTGAAAATGGATATGGAAGATGCAGGTTTGGTGCGAATTTTGATGTCGGGTTCTGGTTCTAGTATGTTAGGGTTCAGTGTAGATGAAGATGTGATTTCAAGTGCATATGAGCAGCTAAAAGAAAAGTACGATTTTGTAGAAATTGTACATGTAGGAGGCTAGTATGGCAGCTTCTGTAATTTCTTATTTAGTTTTCTTTGCATGTTTTGGTTTAAGTTTTTATGCGATTTCAAGTATTCAGTTTGAAAAGATTTGTAGTGTAAAAAATCCTAAGAAAGTGCAGATTTTAATGTTTCTTTTATCGCTTTGTCTTGCGTATGTATCAAGTCAGGCGATTCTACAATTAACAATCTATAATGGCTTTGCTTGATAAATGGATTGCCCTTGATATTGGGGCGTATTCAGCACGGTTTTATGATTTTTCTACACAGAAACAAGTTGTTTTGAAGACAATAATCGCAGAAAAAGGATCTGAAGTTTTAGGAGTATCAAATCAAGCACTTGCTTATTTATACAAGGATTTAGATACAGTTCAAATTCAGTATCCAATATCACATGGTCAAATTCTTCATTCGATTGAACCTTTGATTCATGAGGGATTGGACCAGCTTCATGCTTATGATAGTTTACTAAGACCTAGCGTACTGGTCATTATACCAAGTGAAGCGACACAAAGACAGCGTGAACAATGGCAGCAGACGTGTTTAAATTGTGGAGTACGTAAGGTTGAACTTATTTCGAATTTAGAGGTTTTGCAAGAAGAAAATCCTTGCTTTTTAGTGCATAGTGGACATTCTTATACGGAAATTCATATATGTACATATGATAAAGCTATCGTATCTAAAACAATTTTTTATGCCGGAATTCAAATAGATGAGCAGATTCAAAAGATAGTGTATATGGAAACGGGATGTTTTATTACTAAAATGGATGCGGCACATTTAAAGGAAATGGCAAGCCATGCTTTTAAATATAAAAAAAATAGTTTGTTGATGTGTTATGGTTTTGATGAAAGACAAAATCTACATCAAGTTCAAATTGAATCAAGTTTATTATGGCCTGCATTTGAAATGGTTTCATCGCAGATTTCTTTATGGGTAAAACATTGTTTTGATAGTCTTCCGGCTTCTTTACAAGAGTATTTTTTAGTGCATGGAATAGAAATGAGTGGAGGTTTAGCCGATTGTTACGGTACTTCACAATATATTGCTCAAAGTATTTCTTGTCCAGTTCTTTGTACAAAACGTGGACAATACGATATGATAGAAGCATTAAAGGGGGTAAAGTCAGCGTGATTGATTATAAAATGATTTTATTGCCATTTTTGATTTCATTGATTTTAACACCTATTGTGAAGCAATATTCGATATATTGTGGTGCCTATGCCAAAGAAAATAAGCGAACAATTCATCATGGAAAAATTTCGCGTATTGGTGGCGTTGCTATTTATTTATCTTTTATTATCACAATGGCTATATTTGTGAAGGCAGATTTACAAATCAAGGGATTGGTAATTGGAAGCAGTATTATGTTTTTTACCGGATTGATCGATGACTTGATTGATATAAAACCATTGGTGAAATTGACTTTAGAAGTCATTGCAGCTTTAGTATTGATTTATTTTGGGATTTCTGTAGATATTATTCGTTTACCTTTAGGTATACAAATTGATACGGGTATTATTTCATTTGTTTTTACGATTGTTTGGGTGGCTGGTATCACCAATGCGGTAAACTTGATTGATGGCTTGGATGGCTTGGCTGGTGGTATGAGTGTTATTGTTCTTGTGGTCATTGGTTCTATCGCAATCATTGAAAGACGTTTAGATTTATTAAGTATCGCATTTATTCTGGCTTCAGGAACATTTGGCTTTTTAGCCTATAATGCCCATCCTGCTAGTATTTTTATGGGAGATTGTGGATCTTTATTTTTGGGATTTATGATTTCAGCTATCTCGTTACTGGGCTTTAAATCAAGTACGATTCTTACTTTGGCATTACCTATTTTATTGTTGATGCTACCTATTATTGATACACTTTCTGCAATTTTAAGACGTACCTTAAAAGGTATGAAATTTATGGAAGCTGATAAAAGTCATATTCATCATTTGTTGATGCGCCAATTTGGACATCGAAATACAGTTATTATAATGTGTGGTTTAACGGCGCTATTTGGTTTGAGTGCCTTTGCGTATATGATCAATCGAAATATTGGTTTCTTTGTTATGGTGGTTATTTTGTTGGCGGTGGAAATATTTATTGAAAAATCGGCTATGATCAGTGAAAAATTCCATCCTTTGATTGGGTTGTGGCATCGTATTCAAAGAAAATATAGAAAAATTTTTAAAAAAGTAGGCTGAAATGCCTACTTTTAATATTGTTTTCACATTGGACTGTTAAAATGAGACTTATGGAACCGAATGAATGGCAAAAAAAGAAAAATAATAAAACAACAGAATACACACAAAAAATCACATCGCAGGCTAGAGTTGCTGAAGAAAAACTTTTATCAGGTTTAAATGAAAATGAAGTGTATGATTACATGCTTTCGAAATTAAACTTCTGTCAAAGAAAACAGATGTATTCAAGTTTAGAAGCCAAGGTATATATTAAGGTAGGTGACATATGCTTTACAGATTTTGGCTTAGCTTATTTAAGTGAGGTAGGTTATCAACATTTTGGTTTGGTTTTGGCGATGAAACATGGGAAAATTTTTGTGGTACCCATGAGTGGAAATAGTAGTGCGTACCATAAAGCATATGATCCTGTATCACATACAGGAAAACGTCATTTGATGCGTTTACCAGAGATTGAGGGGTTGAATAAATCGAGTGTATTATTCTTAAATGATGCAAAATGGATCAATTCAGCAAGAGTTATTGATGTAAAGGCTCATATTGCTCCGGATTCTTATTTGTTTGAGAAAATTAAGAAGTGTGTTTTACAAATGATGTTATAATAGTCGTATGTCAAAATGTGTAGTAGCCTGTTCAGGTGGACCTGACAGTATGGCTTTATTAGATCAATTGAATAAGCAAGGCAAAGACATTGTTGTTGCGCATGTAAATTATAAACATCGAGATACGGCTGACAGGGATGAAAATATCGTAAAAGAATATTGTAGAAAGTATGATATTCCTGTTCGGGTTTGTTATCCGGTACATGAGAAAGGAAATTTTCAGGCATGGGCAAGAGATGTTCGTTATGCTTTTTTTGAAAAAGTAGCAGATGAGTTCGATACAAAAATATTATATGTTGCTCATCAAATGGATGATGTGATTGAAACATATTTATTTCAGAAGAAAAGAAATATGGTTTGTGACTGGTACGGATTAAAAGAAGAAAGTATAAGACATGGATATCAAATCATTCGTCCTCTACTTAGTTTTACAAAGAATGAATTGCAACAGTATTGTAATGAGAATGGTGTGTCTTTTGGTATTGATGAATCTAATTTGACGAATCATTATACGCGTAATGTGATTCGCCATACACAAATCGAGAAGATGAGTCGCAAAGAAAAGGAAGCGTGGATCTTAAAGATTCAAAATGAGAATGAACTATGGCAAATCAAAAGAGAGGGTATAGAAGATTTTTATAAAGGTTGGAATAACGATGTAGATGCCTTACTAAATCAAAAAGATGCGTGGCTATATCTAGATACTTTTTTATTCCAAACGTTGCAGCATCATTTCTCAAAAAAATATATGGAAGAATTATGTGTTCAATTAAGAAGAGATGTGTTAATTGAAATAGAGAACTGGTTATTGGAAAGACATGGGGGTAAGTTGTATTTTATGCCTAGTCCTAAAGATGTGTATTATAAATTGGATGAATTAGAAGTTAAAGATTATCCGGATTTTATAATTAAAAACGAGGGGAAAACAATTGAAATGTTTAGTGTAGATGCATCTGACTTTCCTTTAGTGATACGTCGTGTTAGAGTTAACGATACAATTCAAATGCGGTTTGGAAATAAGAATGTACATCGATTTTTTGTGGATCGAAAAATCAGTAAGATACATCGAAAATATTGGCTTGTAGTGGAAAATAAAGTGGGAAATGTAATTTTTGTGCCAGGACTTGGATGTGATGTAAAACATTATTCACAAAATCAACAGTTCTACTTTAAAATAAATGGTCTAGATTAAATGTTTATGTTACAATGTGTAAGTACTTTAAGGAGAAAACACCATATGATAGCTCAAGATATTGAAAAAGTTTTATTAAGTGAAGAAGAAATTGAAAATCGTTGTGTAGAACTAGCACATCAGATAGAAAAAGATTATAAAGAATCTGGAGAAACTCCAATTATAGTTGGATTATTAAAGGGAAGTGTTCCTTTTATGGCTGAATTGATCAAGCGTTTTGAATTTCCATGTGAAATTGATTTTATGTCAGTTAGTTCATACGATGGAACAGAATCTATTGGAGATGTTCGTATTTTAAAGGATATGGACTTATCTTGTAAAAACCGTTCTATTTTGGTTGTAGAAGATATTATTGATACGGGTAGAACTTTAGTTGAAGTTAAGAAAATGTTTAAAAATAAAGGGTGTCTTGATGTTCGTTGTGTAACATTATTAGACAAACCAAGTCGTCGTGTTTGTGAAATCGAAGCGGATTATGTTGGTTTTGAAGTACCAAATGAATTTGTGGTTGGATACGGATTGGATTACAATCAAAAGTATCGTAACTTACCATTTATTGGTGTTTTAAAGCCGGAAATTTATCAGTAGGAGGAAGATTATGAAGAAGTGGTTAAATTATTTACCAACCATCTTCATTTTATCAATTGTATTATCATTAGTTTTTTATAGTTCACAGGGCAGTACTGTACAAATGAATTATACACAATTTGAGAAAATTGTAGATGAAGTTGATTTTAAAAAGAGTTCCATGACAATTAGTTCCACTGTAATCCATTTGGAAGGAACTTATGAGCAGAATTCAAAGACAGTTGGATACAAGGTTATTGTTCCAAGAACAGAAAAGAATATTGAAAAATTAGAAAAGTCTTTGCAGAGAAATGGTGGAAAATTAACTGTAGAAGATCCTAATCAAGGTAGTGTATGGATTTCGATTCTATCTCAAATTATTCCATTCTTAATTATTGCGGTATTCTTCTATTTCATGTTCGCAAAAATGGGTGGTGGAGGCAACAATAAAGCCTTCGAATTTGCGAAATCAAAAGCTCGTGTTGAATCAAATGTAAAAGTTCGTTTTAAAGATGTTGCAGGTTGTGAAGAAGAAAAAGAAGAAGTAAAAGAAATTATTGATTATTTGCGTTCACCAAAGAAATTTACGGATATGGGAGCACACATTCCTAAGGGAATCTTGATGGTTGGGCCTCCAGGAACTGGTAAAACTTTACTTGCCAAAGCCGTAGCTGGAGAAGCCAATGTTCCTTTCTTCTCAATTTCTGGTTCTGACTTTGTTGAAATGTTTGTCGGAACAGGTGCAAGTCGTGTACGTGATATGTTTAAAACTGCACAAAAGAGCGCACCATGTATTATTTTTATTGATGAAATTGATGCCGTAGGACGTCAGCGTGGAGCTGGTATGGGCGGTGGAAACGATGAGCGTGAACAGACATTGAACCAATTGTTGGTTGAAATGGATGGTATGACAGACAATGCTGGAATTGTAGTGGTTGCAGCTACAAACCGTCCAGATGTTTTAGACCCTGCATTACTTCGTAGTGGTCGTTTCGATCGTCGCGTTACTGTTAGTTTACCGGATATTAAGGGCCGTGAAGCTATTTTACATGTACATGCTCGTAATAAAAAATTGGCGAGTGATGTTTCACTAGCAAATTTGGCAAAACGTACCCCTGGATTCTCTGGAGCTGATTTGGCAAATGTATTGAATGAAGGTGCTATTTTAGCGGTTCGTAAAAATGAAGCTAAGGTCACTATGACAGATTTAGATGAAGCTATTGACCGTGTTATGATGGGACCTGCGAAAAAGAGTAAGAAATATACAGAAAAGGATAAAATTCTTGTGGCTTATCATGAGGCAGGGCATGCCGTTATTGGTTTGAAGCTTGAAGATGCTGATATGGTTCAAAAAGTTACTATTATTCCTCGTGGAGATGCAGGTGGATATAACTTGATGACACCTCGTGAAGAGAAGTATTTCCATAGAAAATCTGAATTTATTGCGCAGATCACAGGTTTACTTGGTGGTCGTACGGCTGAAGAAATCCAATTTGGAGAAATCAGTGCAGGTGCTGTAAATGATATTGAAAAATTGACTGAAATTGCCAAGAATATGGTTCGTGTATATGGTATGTCTAGTTTAGGGCCTATCCAATATGCAGATCCTCAAGGAAATGTCTTCTTAGGAAGAGATTATACAAAGGGTAGTGATTATTCTGCAGGTGTAGCGGCTGAAATTGATAAAGAAGTTCGCGCAATTGTGGATGAGTGTCATGAAAATTGTCGTAAGATTTTAACAGAAAACAAAGATTTGTTGGATTTGATTGCGAATAATTTATATGAACATGAAACATTAACAAATGAAGAAATCACTAATTTAATGAATTATGGACAATTAACAGATCCTAATGTCGAAACAAATGAAGAAGAGGAAAAAGCAGAACAAGAAGTAGTTCAAGTTCCAGAGATTCCAGAAACTCCAACTGGCGTTGATCAAAAGGATTTGGATGATGCGTTCAATGAATTAACTAAGAAAAAAGATTAATTGCATACTTAAGCCATCGATTGATGGCTTTTAGTTTGGCTTGAAATGGATACAAGAATTCAGTAGAATGGTGCTAGTGAATTTTATATGCGGAGGATATTATGAAAGATCAGCTATTAAAAGCTCTTGTTTTAAATGAGCATGTTCGTTTATATATTGTGCGTACGACTGACTTAGTACAGGAAGCGCAAGATCGTTTTGATTTACATCCATGTGCTTGTGCAGCTTTAGGAAGAACATTGTCTGTAGCAAGTATGATGGGTGCTATGTTGAAATCAGAAGAAGAAATGTTATCAATCACAATTAATGGGCATGGTCCAATTGGTTCAATTGTGGTAGATGCGTATGCGAATGGAAATGTTCGTGGTTTTGTTTCAAATCCACATGTAGAGGATGTTTTGATTCGTCCGGGTAAACTAAATGTTGGCACCGTCGTAGGTACAGATGGAACTTTAACAGTTACAAAAGATTTAAGCATGGAAGAAAACTTTTCTGGTTCTGTAGAACTTCAAAGTGGTGAAATTGGGGATGATTTTGCCTATTACTTTACTTTGTCTGAACAAACACCAACAGCGGTATCATGTGGAGTTTTAATTGGAACAGATGGTCGTGTTGCCAGTGCTGGAGCTATGATTCTACAAATGCTTCCGGATGCAACGGAAACTGATATTTCGATTTGCGAGCATGTACTTGAAGGATTAAAACCAATGAGTACTTTAATTCAGGAATATGATGATTCAAGTTTAGAAGATTTGGCAAATGACATGTTTGAAGATGCCAAGATTTTAACGACACAACCAGTGGCTTATGATTGTCCATGTTCAAAAGTACGTATGGCTAGAGCTTTGGGAACAATAAAAAAATCAGATGTGTTAGATATGGCGGATAAAGAACATGGTTGTGATATCACATGTAATTTCTGTAATGAATCGTATCATTTTACAGAAGAAGAATTAAGAGCGATTGCGAGTAAGATGCATGATTAAGATTGGAAATGTAGAAATCGATAATCCTGTAGTCATTGCGCCAATGGCAGGTATTAGTAATATCGCATTTCGTAGAATTGCGAAACGTTTTGGTGCTGGTTTAGTTTGTAACGAAATGGTAAGTGACAAGGCATTGTACTATGATTCTTTAAAGACAAAACAGATGTGTGCAATCGATGAAAATGAGCATCCAGTATCTTTTCAGTTGTTTGGACATGATATTGATACAGTTGTATATGCCGCTAAATATTTAGATACACAAACAAATTGTGATATTATTGACTTTAATATGGGGTGTCCTGTAAATAAGGTGATTAAAGCACAGGCTGGAAGTTTCTTGATGAAAGATATTGATTATGCCAAAGAATTGGTGTCAAATATAGTCCAAAATGTAAATAAACCAGTGACAGTTAAGATGCGTTTAGGTTTTGATACATATCATATCAATTGTGTTGAAATGGCAAAGGCTATGGAGAGTGTAGGCGTTAGTGCTGTAGCTGTACATGGACGTACACGTAATCAGATGTATGAAGGAAAAGCAGACTGGTCTTATATTAAACAAGTGAAGGACGCTGTGTCGATTCCTGTTATCGGAAATGGGGATGTTCGTAGTGTAGAAGATTTTCATCGTATGATGAATGAAACAGGGTGTGATGCCGTTATGCTAGGTCGTGGGATTGTTGGAAATCCATTTTTGATTCAAGAATGCGTGGATTCGATTACAGGTCAGAAACATGAATTTTCAATGGAAGATCGCATTGAGATTTGTATGGATCATGCCAGAGGCTTAGCGGATACAAAAGGTGAAAAGGTAGCTATTCGTGAAATGCGAGGTTTGGCTAGCTGGTATTTAAAGGGGCTTCCAAGTTCAAGAATCTTTAAGAATGAGATGTCACAAATGAATACATTGGAAGATTTAGAGAATATATTACATCAATTCATGGAGGTGCAACGATAGTTGCATCTTTTTGCATATTGGTAAGCGTTTTCAAAATCTAAAAAATCTGCTTTAAGTTTCTTCCATTCCGGTATAAAATATATGTACGGAGGTTATATCATTATGGATCAAAGAAAGACAAAAGCCTTTTTTGAAGGGCGTGATATACATGCATATAATATTTTTGGTGCACATTTAGAAGGGGATGGCGTTCGCTTTCGAGTATATGCTCCAAACGCAAAAAATATATCAGTAATTGGGACGTTCAATAATTGGGACGACCAAGCTAGTAAAATGAAAAAAGATAAACGTGGTATTTGGGAATGTTTTGTGCAAGGTGCAAAGAATCAGGATTCTTATAAATATCGTGTATGGCAGGCAAATGGTGAATTGGTAGATAAAATGGATCCATATGCTTTTTATAGTGAATTAAGACCGAATACGGCAAGTATTATATCGGATTTAAGTTATGATGGATGGACCGACAAAGAATGGTTAAATCAAAGAAATAAGGGTTTTGATTCACCTGTGAATATTTATGAAATGCATGTTGGTTCATGGAAAAAAGAGGATGAGAACGAAGAATTTGTACAATATCATGAAATTGAAAAGGATCTAATTGAACACTGTAAGAAACATCACTTTACACATGTAGAAGTTATGCCATTATGTGAATATCCATTTGATGGTTCTTGGGGATATCAATGTACGGGTTATTTTTCAAGTACATCTCGTTATGGAACAAATCATGAATTGATGCACTTTGTGAATGCACTTCATGAAGCGGGTATCGGTGTTATTATGGATTTTGTGCCTGTGCACTTCGTGAAGGATAATTATGCATTAGGAATGTTTGATGGCACTCCTTTATATGAATATTCAAAACCAGAAGATGCCAACAGTGAATGGGGAACAGCTAACTTTGACTTATGGAAAGAAGAAGTTCGTTCATTCTTAATGTCTGCAGCTAATTTCTGGATAGACGTTTATCATGTGGATGGATTGAGAATGGATGCCATTAGTAATGCGATTTTCTGGCATGGAAATAAAAATAACGGAGTAAATGAAGGTGCATGTGATTTCATGAAGCGTATGAATTACTTGTTGAATGAAGAATATCAAGGAAAAATCATGTTGATTGCAGAAGACTCTAGTGATTTCCCTAATGTCACTAAACCTAGTTATGCAGGTGGCTTAGGATTTGACTATAAGTGGGATCTTGGTTGGATGAACGATACATTGTCTTATTTGAAAAGAGATCCGATTTATCGCAAGTGGCATCACCACGATATTACATTTTCAATGGCTTATTTCTATTCTGAAAGATTCATCTTGCCATTTAGTCATGATGAAGTTGTACATGGTAAGGCAACAATTGTAGATAAGATGTGGGGAAGTTATGAAGATAAGTTTGCCCAGGCAAGAGCTTTATATGTATATATGTTTGCGCACCCTGGTAAAAAATTGAATTTCATGGGGAATGAAATTGGACAATTGCGTGAATGGGACGAACAAAAGAGTTGTGACTGGTTCTTGTTGGATTATCCAATGCATGATGCGTTTAAACATCTATGTGAAGATTTAGGTAAGATCTACACAGAAAATGATGCATTCTTCAATCAGGATTATGATCCGAGTCGTTTCTGTTGGATTGATGCAGATAATGTAGGACAAAATACGTTCTCATTTATTCGTAGAGGTTCAAAGAAAGATTTCGTTATTATTATGAATTTCTCAACAAATCCATATGATCACCAACAGTTTGGTGTTCCTTGCAAAGGTAAATATAAAGAAATTTTGAATACAGAGTGGGATAAATACAACGGAAACTTAAAAGGTCATGCACCTCAAGAGATGCAGGCAATGCGTCTTACAAGACATAATCAGCCATATATGATCGAAGTAAATGTTCCTAGTTTTGGTGCCATGATTTATGAAGTTGAAAAGTGAGATTGATTTCTCACTTTTTTTTGGTGAAACTTCTTTTTTTTACGTATAAGAGAGTGTAGAAAAAAGGAGAACAAAAAATGGAAAAATTAGATGTAGAATTTGAATTGTTTCGTAAACGAGTGTATAACTTGGAAATTCGCAGTTTTTATTTACTTTTGATGAATCGAGGATGTGATATTGATACACTAAGGAAATTATTTTTGGATGTAGATGAAAAACTTTCCTTAAAATTGGATGGGATGTTTTATCATGCGCATTCAGATGTGATTCAAGAAGTGTTAGAAAGAGTAATCAAACAAGAGAAGGCAAATGCGAGAAGGGATTGTTTTAAAAAGTTATTTGGTAAAGGGTTAGACATTTTTGAAGTATTAGAATTGATTGGAATTTCTCAAAAAGACGTGGAATTGATCAATGATGCTGCTTATGTTTGGCAAGATATGCATTTGTGAAATAATTGACTTTTTGTAGGGGGTGTATTGTGGGAAAAAGTTTGTTATAATGTATGCGCAAAAAGGAGATAGCGTAAATATTATGGAAAACAAGGAACTTGCATTGCACGCAAAAAATATTCGTAGAAATATTGTGAAAGAAGTGTATAGTGCCCAAAGTGGACACCCGGGTGGAAGTTTAGGTGCAACTGACATTTTGACAGAGTTATACTTTGAAGAAATGGATATTAATGAGGAAAACTTAAATACATTAAATCGTGATCGTTTTGTATTGAGTAAGGGACATGCAAGTCCAGCTTTATATGCAGTACTTGCTGAAAAAGGATTCCTTCCAGAAGAGGAATTGACAACTTTTAGAGCTATCAATTCACGTTTACAAGGACATCCTAATATGAATTATGTAGAAGGCGTAGATATGTCTACAGGTTCTTTAGGACAAGGTATTTCTTGTGCTGTAGGTATGGCGTTGGCAAATAAATTGGATAAAAATAATCACCGTATTTATACTATACTTGGAGATGGTGAATGCCAAGAAGGACAAGTATGGGAAGCGACAATGTCAGCAGCTCACTATAAGTTAGATAACTTATGTATTATTGTTGACAACAACAACCTTCAAATTGATGGTCATGTAGATGAAGTTATGAGTGTTTATCCTTTGGATAAAAAATTCGAAGCTTTCAACTGTCACGTAATCAATGTAGATGGTCATGATTTTGATCAATTGCGTGCTGCACTAAAAGAGGCTCGCGAAACGAAAGGAATGCCAACTGTAATTGTTGCCAAAACAATTAAGGGTAAAGGTGTTTCATTTATGGAAGATCAACAAGGATGGCATGGAGTAGCACCAAATGAAGAACAATACCATGCTGCAATGAAAGAATTGGAGGCAGAATAATGGCAAAAGTAGCTACACGTGTCGCTTATGGTGATGCTTTAAAAGAATTAATGGTTGAAAACGAAAATGTCGTTGTATTAGATGCTGACTTAGCTGGTAGTACAAAGAGTGGAGAAGCTAAAAAAGTAGATCCTTCTCGTCACTTTGACATGGGAATTGCTGAAGGAAATATGATGAGTGTTGCGGCAGGTCTTGCAGCTAGTGGAAAAATTGCATATGCGTCAACTTTTGCAATGTTTGCGACTGGACGTGGATTTGAACAAATCCGTAACAGTATTGGCTATCCACACTTAAATGTAAAAGTATGTGCTTCTCACGCTGGTATTAGTGTTGGAGAAGATGGTGCAAGTCACCAATGTATTGAAGATATTAGCTTGATGCGTGGTATTCCAGGTATGAAAGTTATCGTTCCATGTGACTACAATGAAGCTAAACAAGCATGCAAGGCTGTAGCTGAAATTGATGGTCCTTGCTACGTTCGCTTAGGTCGTAGTGGCGTTGAAAGCGTAAATGGAGATGACTATAAATTTGAACTAGGAAAAGGTGTTGTCCTTCAAAAAGGTGAAAAAGTTGCTTTAGTAGCGACTGGATTAATGGTTCAAGAAGCATTAGAGGCTGCTAAGAAAATGGAAACAGCTCCAACTGTAGTAAATATTCATACAATTAAACCAATCGATAAAGAATTGATTGTTGAACTTGCAAAAACTCACGATAAAATCGTAACTTGCGAAGAACACTCAATTATCGGTGGCTTAGGAAGTGCTGTGGCAGAAGTATTGGCTGAAGCTGGAACAGCATGCAAGCTTGTTCGTGTCGGTGTTCAAGACGTATTTGGGGAAAGTGGAAAACCAGCTGCTTTATTCGCAAAATACAAGATTGATGCGGATGCAATTGTAGAAGCTGCTACAAAGTAGTATGGCACACTATTTCACAAATGATGTTGTAAAAGATGCACCAGAAGAAATAACGATACATTTTCGTGATTTCACATATAAGTTAAATTCCAATGCGGGAGTTTTCAGTAAAGATAAATTGGATGAAGGTACGCGTATTCTTTTAGAAACAGTACTCGACAACGAATCTGAACCGGAAAGCACATTAGATCTAGGTTGTGGAATTGGCCCAATCGCATTGATTTTAATGGAATATTGGAAGCATACCGAAATGACAATGATTGATGTGAATCAAAGAGCTTGTCAACTTGCTGATTCAAACATGAAAAAATATCGTCGTAAGGCAAAAATAGTATGTCAGTCTGGTATAAATGAAGGCCAGTATGCTTGCATTCTTTTAAATCCACCTATACGGACGGGAAAGGCTATGATTTATTCATTGTTTGATCAATGTATGGAACATTTAGCTACAGATGGTCATTTCTGGATCGTAATGCGCAAGCAGCATGGTGCTCAAAGTGCAATTCATTATTTACAAGAAAAAGGCTATGAAGTAGAAAAAATGGCTCGTGATAAAGGCTATTGGGTCATGAAAATATCAAAAGCAAGAAATTAATCTTGCTTTTCTTGTGCTTTTACAGATAATTCCTTAAATTCCTTTGGCGACTACCAAATTCTTTTTTAAAGGCACTTAAAACTTGTATAGTCTTTAAAACCATATAATATACAGATTTCTGTTAAATTTGTATGATAGGATATAGCGTCTTTGCATAAGTAAAGACGTTTTTCTTGTATATTAAGATTTTGGTTTGGAAATAGGGAAATGCAGTATGTGAAAAACTATCAAATTGTCATAATTTGTGGGTTATCCACAACGACAAAAAGGACGATCGTAATAGCCAACATTTTGTATTTGTCTTTAGTTGTTGAATTATTTTTTTACAATCATTTTATGATTACATTCAGGACAGTGCATCATATAGTTTTCTTCAGGTTCATTTGTAAATAATTCATCGATCAACCATCAAGGTATTTCTTCTTCATAACCTTTTCTTATGGACTTTTTGACAAATGTCATTTATCATCATAAATACAGTAGAGGTGTTAATAAATGAAACAACATCATGTATTTAGCTTTTTGCAAAGAATGGGAAAATCCTTTATGTTACCTATTGCAGTACTTCCTGTAGCAGGTATTTTTTTGGGTGTAGGAAGTTCTTTGACCAATGAAACAACAATCGCATCATTGCATTTAGAGTCTGCGTTAGGGAATGGGACTTTTTTATATAGTGTTTTAATTTTATTAAAACAAGTGGGCAAAATTTTATTTGATAATCTACCATTAATTTTTGCGGTTTCTATTGCCTTAGGAATGTCTAAGCGAAGAAAGGAAGTCGCGGCACTTGCAGCTATTATTGCTTTTTTTGTGATGCATGCCACAATTAATGCATTACTTTGTTTAGATGGAAGTATAGTGAATGGTGTAGTTTCAGGCCAGGCTTTAGATGGATCCATTACTTCGGTATGCGGTATGTTGTCACTTGAAATGGGTGTATTTGGCGGAATTGTCGTTGGACTTGGTGTTAGTTATTTGCATAATCGGTTTTATCAGATTCAACTACCAAATGTGATTTCTTTTTATGAAGGAGAACGCTTTGTTCCGATTGTTTGTGCTGTTACATATGTATTTGTAGGTGTGCTTATGTATTTTGTTTGGCCACCATTACAACATGGCGTTTATAATTTAGGCCGATTGATATCGGATTCTGGCTATTTTGGAACTTTTATTTATGGAGTTATTAAGCGTAGTTTAGTTCCTTTTGGCTTGCATCACGTTTGGTATATGCCATTTTATCAGAGTGCTTTAGGTGGTGTACAAATGGTGAATGGTTCAATGGTATCTGGAGCGCAAAATATTTTCTTTGCGCAATTATCCAATCCAAGTGTGACTCATTTTAGTGTGAGTGCAACTAAATTTTTCTCGGGAGAATTTATATTTATGATTTTTGGTTTGCCTGGAGCAGCCTTAGCCATGTGTCAGTGCGCAAATCCAGATGCTAAAAAAAAGACGGCGAGTTTATTGCTTTCGGCCGCTTTGACAAGTGCGTTAACGGGAATTACAGAACCGATTGAGTTTTCTTTCTTGTTTGTGGCGCCATTATTATATGTTGTTCATGTATTTTTAGCTGCCACATGTTTTGTGGTTGCACAAGCTTTAAAGGTTGCGATTGGCTTTACTTTTTCAGCCGGATTGCTAGATTTTACGTTGTTTGGAATATTACAAGGAAATGCGAAGACAAATTGGATCATTGTGGTTTTACTTGGTTTTGTATATTTCTTTGTGTATTATGGTGTATTTAAATTCTTGATTGTGAAATTCGATTTAAAAACTCCTGGACGCGACGAAAGTATTAAGGTGTTTGATAAGAAAAAATATGATTTTAGTTTTGATAAATCTTTGATTGATCCAAGAAGTCAAATGATTATTCAAGGCTTAGGAGGGCGAAGTAACTTTACCGATTTAGATTGTTGTATCACAAGATTAAGGGCTACAATTCACGATGATTCTTTAATTAATGAGGGATTATTAAAAAAATCAGGGGCTGCTGCTATTATGTGTCAGCCAAATGCGATTCAAATTATTTATGGTCCGCAAGCTTCAAATATAAAAACAAAACTGGATGAGTATATGTTGAATGTGCCAGAAAGTTATGATTTTGAGGAAAAAGAAGTTGTTTTAGAAACTAAAACACAATTTGAACTTGAATGTCCTGTAAATGGTGAGGTAATGCCTATAGAGGAAGCATCGGATTCTATGTTTGCCCATAAACTAATGGGTGATGGAATTATGATTCGTCCAAGTGATGGTGTGGTTGTTTCACCTTGTGATGGTATTATTTCAATGATTTATCCTACAAAACATGCGATTGGTATCACAATTGATGATAATACGCAGATTTTAATTCATTTTGGTACGGATTCGGCAAAACTTAATGGCAAGGGATTTGAATTGTTGGTAAAACCAAATCAGAAAGTTAATGCTGGAGATATTTTATGGAATGCAGATCTAAAGTATATCAAAGAAAATGCGTTGGATGAAAATATCATAGTTGTATTCACAAAAATAAAAGATGGTGCTGAGTTAGAAAAGAAATATGGAAAAATGCAATGTCATGATATGATGTTAAGGGTAAAGGGATAATGGATATGTATGAAATTTTAAAGGTTTTGAATCATAATACAATCTTGGTTTTAAAAGAAAATGAAGAAATAATTGTGATGTCTAAAGGAATTGGTTTTGGTAAAAAACAAGGGGAAAATGTGGATGTTCCTCGTAATGCGAAGCAATATAAGATGCAAAAGTCATATCAGGCGAAACAGAAGTCGAATAATATTTTTGATTACATTGATCCAATGTATATTGAAATTTCATCTGAAATTATTACTTTAACAAAAAAAAGATTTGGTAAAGTAGAACATGATATTTTATTATCTTTAGCGGATCATATTTATTTTGCGGTAAAAAGAATTAAAGAGAAGGATTTTCCATCAAATCCATTTAATATGGATATTCAACTTATGTTTCCGGATGAGTATTCAGTGGCATTAAAGGCAAAGGATATTATTGAAAAATATACGCATGAGGAAATAAATGCAGATGAAATTGCGTTTATCACCTTACATATTCACTCGGCTATATCGGTAAATAAAGTAGGGCAGTCTATGGAAGTTATGCGTGTGATTCGTGAATTCTTCAAAAAATTACAGGCTGATTTAAATATTCGTATTGATGCGAATTCATTGTCATATATTCGTTTAATGAATCATATTAAGTTTTTGTTGTTGAGACTAAATAATAATGAGGAATTACAAATGGACATTACGGAATTCACAAAAGAAAAGTTTCCATTCGCTTATGAACAGGCTCGTGTTTTATGTGAACAATTGAGTCATGTTTTGCATAAAGAATTGCCGGATTCGGAGTTAGGTTATTTAGCTTTGCACTTGGAGAGAATCTTATCGAGTACGATAACTTCTTGATTTTATTGTTGACAACGCTTTCAGATGGTGGTACATTTTTGGTGTAAAAAGTGAATATTCAATAGCGTGTAACTGGTTAGGCAGGCATTTACTATTTTGATTGAAGATATAATCTTTATTGGTTTATTGTATATCTTCAGTTTAAATGTATATGTCTGTCTTTTTTTGCGTATTGAATTTCAAAGAAAGGATGAAAATATATGGTAGGAATTATTCTTGCAAGTCATGGTGAATTTGCGAATGGTATCTTCCAGTCAGGAGCTATGATTTTTGGTGAACAAGCCAATGTAAAGCCTTGTACTTTGATGCCTAGTGAAGGACCTGAAGACATTCGAAAGAAGATGGAAGATGCGATCGCTTCTTTTGAAAATCAAGAAGAAGTATTATTCTTAGTTGACCTATGGGGAGGTACTCCATTCAATCAGGCAAGTGCCTTGTTAGATGGTCACGAAGACAAATGGGCAATTGTCACAGGATTGAATTTGCCTATGTTGATTGAAACGTATGCTTCTAGATTCTCTATGGAGAAAGCACATGAAATTGCAGCACACGTAATGCAGACTGCACAAGAGGGTGTACAGATCAATCCAAAAGAATTAGAACCAAAAGAAGAAAAGAAAGAAGAAGTAAGTGCAACGCCTCAAGGAGCAATTCCTGAAGGAACAGTTTTAGGAGATGGACATATCAAATATGGCTTAGCACGTATTGATACACGTTTGCTTCATGGTCAGGTAGCAACAGCTTGGACAAAGACAGTTGGGCCAAACCGTATCATTGTTGTTAGTGACAATGTAGCTCATGACGATTTAAGAAAGAGCATGATCGAACAGGCAGCTCCTCCAGGAGTAAAAGCAAATGTCGTTCCAGTTGATAAGATGATCCAAGTCGCGAAAGATCCTCGTTTTGGAGCCACAAAAGCGTTATTGTTGTTTGAAACACCACAAGATGCATTAAGAGCTATCAAAGGTGGAGTGGATATTAAAGAATTGAACTTAGGTTCAATGGCACACTCACAAGGAAAGGTTGTATGTACAAAGGCCGTTTCTATGGGAAGTGATGATGTAAAAACATTTGATGAATTATTAGCAATGGGAATTAAGATTGATGTTCGTAAGGTACCAACAGATTCACCTGAAAACTTCGATGAAATTCTTAAAAAAGCAAAAACAGAATTAAAGTAAATTTAGAGGGAGATTATTATGTCAGCGATTAGCATTATTTTAGTTATAATTGTTGCCTTCTTAGCCGGTATGGAAGGAATTCTTGACCAATTTGAATTCCACCAACCATTAGTAGCATGTACATTAATTGGTTTGGTTACTGGTCACTTAAAAGAAGGTGTTATGTTAGGTGGTTCTTTGCAGTTGATGGCTTTAGGTTGGGCAAACATTGGTGCAGCTGTTGCACCCGATGCTGCATTAGCTTCAGTTGCTTCTGCAATTATCATGGTTTTAGGTTTAAATGGTGGAACAACAGATACTACAGCAGCTATTTCTACAGCAATTGCCGTAGCTATTCCATTATCAGTAGCTGGTTTATTCTTAACTATGATTTGCCGTACAATTGCAATTCCAATTGTTCACTTCATGGATGCTGCTGCTGAAAAAGGTGATTTTGGAGCAATTGAACGTTGGCAAATTGTAGGTATTTGTTTACAAGGTGTTCGTATTGCGATTCCTGCTGCTGCATTATGTTTCGTACCTAGTTCAGTTGTAACTGGCGTATTAAATGCAATGCCAGCTTGGTTATCTGGTGGTATGACAGTTGGTGGAGGAATGGTTGCTGCCGTTGGTTATGCAATGGTTATCAACATGATGGCTACAAAAGAAACTTGGCCATTCTTCGCTTTAGGTTTCGTATTTGCTTGTGTAAATGAATTTACACTAATTGCTTTAGGTGTAATTGGTGTTGTTATCGCAATCGTTTATTTAGGTTTGAAAGATGCTGCTAAAAATAGTGGTGGAGGATCAAATACTGGTTCTGGTGATCCATTAGGCGACATCTTGAATGATTACTAGGATTTTGAAGGAGGTAAATGAAAATGGCTGAAAAAATTACATTAACTAAACAAGATCGTAAAAAAGTTTGGTGGCGTCATCAATTCCTTCAGGGTTCTTGGAACTATGAACGTATGCAAAATGGTGGATGGTGCTATTCAATTATTCCTGCAATCAAAAAATTATATTCTAACAAGGAAGATCAAATTGCTGCTTTAAAACGTCACATGGAGTTCTATAACACTCACCCTTATGTGTCAAGTCCAGTAATGGGTGTTACACTTGCTTTGGAAGAAGAAAAAGCAAACGGTGAAAATGTAGATGATACTGCAATCCAAGGTGTTAAAGTTGGTATGATGGGTCCTTTAGCTGGTGTTGGTGACCCAGTATTCTGGTTTACAATGCGTCCAATTTTAGGTGCTTTAGGAGCTTCTTTAGCATTAAGTGGAAACCTTTTAGGACCTATCTTATTCTTCGTATTATGGAACGTAATTCGTTTAGCATTCATGTGGTATACACAAGAATTTGGTTACAATGTAGGTACTAAAATTGCTAAAGATATGTCAGGTGGACTTCTAGGTAAAATTACTCAAGGAGCAAGTATTCTAGGTATGTTTATCATTGGTGCATTGGTTCAACGTTGGGTAAGTATTTCATTTACTCCAGTTGTATCAAGTGTTGCTCAATCTGAAGGTGCATACATTGATTGGTCACAAATTAAAGGAAATGCTGACGGAATTAAGAGTGCATTAGAACAATATTCTTCATTAGGAGCTACTGGTTTAAATCAAATCAAAGTTACAACTTTACAACAAAACTTAGATTCATTGATTCCTGGTCTTGCTGCTTTATTATTAACTTTATTATGCTGTAAATTATTGAAGAAGAAAGTTTCTCCAATCACAATTATCATCGCATTATTCGTAGTTGGTATTATTGGTCGTGTAATCGGAATTATGTAATAGCTTAAGGAGGTACATATGGCACAATCATTAAATTCAAAAGTTGATTTAACAATCAAGGCAACATCTTTTGCGGGATTGAGTTCCAATGGAAATGTCATGGTTGGAAATAAAGCATTTGAATTCTACAATGAAAGAAATGTTGAAGATTGTATTCAAATTCCATGGGATACAATTGATCGAGTAGAAGCGAGTGTCTTATTTAACAAAAGTATTTCTCGATTTGTGATTTTCATAAATGAGAAAACATACTTTACTTTCTCTACAAAAGACAACAAAAAAACACTTCGTGCTATAAGAGAATATGTACCTGCAGATCGAATGCTAAGATCACTAAGTTTTTGGGATGTGTTTAAACGAGGTTTAATGTATATTCCAAATAAATTATTACATTCAAATAACTAAGAATATTAGCCCAATCAGTATTATGCTGATTGGGTTTTCTTTCTTTAAAATTGGTGTACACTAATTTTAAAGAATACAGGAGAAAAGATAATATATGGTAGGAATAATTATTGCGAGTCATGGTGAATTTGCGAATGGTATCTTCCAGTCAGGAGCTATGATTTTTGGTGAACAAGCCAATGTAAAGCCTTGTACTTTGATGCCTAGTGAAGGACCTGAAGACATTCGAAAGAAGATGGAAGATGCGATCGCTTCTTTTGAAAATCAAGAAGAAGTATTATTCTTAGTTGACCTATGGGGAGGTACTCCATTCAATCAGGCAAGTGCCTTGTTAGATGGTCACGAAGACAAATGGGCAATTGTCACAGGATTGAATTTGCCTATGTTGATTGAAACGTATGCTTCTAGATTCTCTATGGAGAAAGCACATGAAATTGCAGCACACGTAATGCAGACTGCACAAGAGGGTGTACAGATCAATCCAAAAGAATTAGAACCAAAAGAAGAAAAGAAAGAAGAAGTAAGTGCAACGCCTCAAGGAGCAATTCCTGAAGGAACAGTTTTAGGAGATGGACATATCAAATATGGCTTAGCACGTATTGATACACGTTTGCTTCATGGTCAGGTAGCAACAGCTTGGACAAAGACAGTTGGGCCAAACCGTATCATTGTTGTTAGTGACAATGTAGCTCATGACGATTTAAGAAAGAGCATGATCGAACAGGCAGCTCCTCCAGGAGTAAAAGCAAATGTCGTTCCAGTTGATAAGATGATCCAAGTCGCGAAAGATCCTCGTTTTGGAGCCACAAAAGCGTTATTGTTGTTTGAAACACCACAAGATGCATTAAGAGCTATCAAAGGTGGAGTGGATATTAAAGAATTGAACTTAGGTTCAATGGCACACTCACAAGGAAAGGTTGTATGTACAAAGGCCGTTTCTATGGGAAGTGATGATGTAAAAACATTTGATGAATTATTAGCAATGGGAATTAAGATTGATGTTCGTAAGGTACCAACAGATTCACCTGAAAACTTCGATGAAATTCTTAAAAAAGCAAAAACAGAATTAAAGATGGTTTAGGCCATCTTTTAAAATATTGAAAAGTCATAAAAATAGCGGTTAAAGTATATTGAAAAGTCATTATAATG
>NZ_CATVYQ010000011.1:0-45010 GCF_958348295.1 uncultured Holdemanella sp. | reverse complement strand
AAATTGTACAAGTCTATTTGACATTAATGATGTCTATATCCTGTTTTATTAAATGCGTCTTTTGCGATAAAAAATGCAGTACCTAAGTACCGCATATAAGCCTATTTTTCAACCCATTTCATCTTAACATCTTTTCCATGATGAGCTAATCCTATATAAATCACTTTTTCTTTTAAATCAAACGAGTAATTTTTAGATTGAATCTGTTCAATTGCTTCATTTGTTAGATTATCAAGATCGGATTCTAAATTTTTAGAAGTATCTTTTAAATATTTAAATTCCAATACAAAAGAAGTAGATTTACTATATTTTGCCTTTAATACAAGGTCAAAACGTCCTTTTCCAGCTTCCCTATTGCTTATAATTTCATAATCTCTAGATAAACATAAACACATCCCAAGCATCATCATATGATAGCTATTTTCATTCTTTAAATCATGATAACTAGGTAACATTAAGATGTTTTTATATTCTTTGATAAATTCATCCGGTTGTTCTTGAATCAAGAAACGTAATAGTCGATTTAATTGTCCTTCATTTAAGGAAAGATAATATTCAGTTAAATTTCTAAACTCTCTATTCACTTCCTGATTTGGAATTCGAATGCGATAGAAGCTATCCGTAATATCAATGGCTTTATCTATTGTTAAATATCCCGCATTCACAAATAATCCCCATAAATTTGGAGTGCTTTTCACTTCATAGAAGCTTGTTTGCGTATTGACTTGTGTATCTAAATATCCATTTTTGATTAAATCTTCATATTGATCTTTGTAATCTAAATCTGCATTCTTGATATTCTCTTTAATCATTGTATTTGCACTTGTATTGATCCAATATGGAATTAATTCTTTCTTTTGAGCGTAATTTAATATAGACCAAGGATTATATATATCAATACTTCCGATTTTGTATCCGTCATACATAGATTTAACATCATCATTTAAAGTTAAACCATACGTATTTAACAATTGATTAACTTCATCTGTATTAAACCCAAAATACTCACTATAAGCAGTATCGAGTACTGAATTCACATCTAAATTATTCAGATCACTAAAAATATTTTCTTTCGCAACTCTTTGAATTCCAGTAAGTAGTGCATATTTTAAACAATCCGATGTTTTTAAAGAATTATGAAGTAAACCTGATAATCCACCTCGTAATTCTTCATAGCAGTCATTCACGTGAGCTTCAATAAAAGGTGTATCGTATTCATCTATGAAAACCATGACTTGTTTATTATAGTAAGCATAGAGTCTTTCCATCAAGAATGATAATGCATCATTGATTCCACTTAAATTATTACTGTGAAAATCCATTAAATTAGATTCAATATAATCATGTTCTTTTTGATCGTATTTATTTAAATTTTTAAAAACATATTCATATTTTGCCCATTCGCTTAGAATTTGTTTTTTTATAGTTGTGATAATAGATTCTCTATCTCTTTTCGCATTCGCAAATGAAATAAAAATAGTAGGATATCGATTCATTTCGTTTATATAGTCAGAATTCATGATCACTGTATTTTCAAATATATATTTAGAATCTTTTGTCACATCAAAAAAAGAAGCCATCATAGACATGTTTAGAGTCTTTCCAAAACGCCTAGGACGCGTAATCAATGTGACTTTGCTTTTTCTTTCTAAAAATTCCTGAATCATATTGGTCTTATCAACAAAATAATAGTTATTATTTCTGAGTTCTTCAAAATTTGAAATGCCAATTGGAATTGCCTTCATCTATATCACCACCTATATAATTATATCAGAAATACGAAAAGACAGGAAAAAATTCCTGTCTTACTTTGTTTCAATACCTAATTCTTTTAATTGTGCTGCGTCTACTGGGCTTGGTGCCTGTGCCATTAAATCCGATGCACTTGCTGTTTTAGGGAATGCCACTACATCACGAATGTTATCTGTACCGGCTAGAATCATAGTCAAACGTTCTAGACCGATACCTACACCTCCATGAGGTGGAGTACCATATTGGAATGCATCCATAAACCAGCTGAATTTTTCATGCGCTTCTTCTAAAGTCATACCGATGGCTTCAAATACTTTTTCTTGAAGTTTTTGATCATGAATACGAATTGATCCAGATAATAACTCATAACCATTTAATACCAAGTCATAAGCTCTAGAATAACAATGTGCTGGATCGGACATCAATTTATCCACATCTTCTAAGTTAGGTGAAGTAAATGGGTGGTGAGCCGCTACATAACGATTTTCATTTTCATCATATTCAAACATTGGGAAATCTGTAACCCATAAGAATTCATATGCATCTTTGTTGATTAAATCTAAATCGTGACCTAATTTCACACGCAATGCACCTAAAGATGTTTGAGCCACTTTCTTTTTATCCGCTACAAAGAATACAATATCGTTTTCTTCAATATTTAACATCGTACGCAATGCTTCTTTTTCTGCATCAGATAATACTTTTGTGACACTACCCGCAAAACCTTCAGAAGTTAATTTTAAGTTGGCAAGGGCTTTTGCACCATACACCTTTACATAATCTTGTAGTTTATCTAATTGTTTTCTTGAGAACTTGTCAGCTCCATTTTTAACATTCATAGCTTGAATGATGCCACCTTCATTTAAACAGTTTTCAAACACCTTGAATTCAGTATTTGCGAAGACTTCACTAACATTGCATAAAGGCATGTCAAAGCGTAAATCTGGTTTATCTGAACCATATTTTTCCATACAAGTATCGTAAGGAATACGTTTAAATTTTGGTAAATCAATACCTTTGATATCTTTGAAGATTTCTTTCATTAATCCTTCTGTCATTGACCAAATGTCTTCTTCATCCACAAAACTCATTTCAATATCGATCTGTGAGAATTCAGGTTGACGATCCGCACGTAAATCTTCATCTCTAAAACAACGTGCAATCTGGAAATAACGATCCATTCCACCAACCATCAATAGCTGTTTATATAATTGAGGAGATTGTGGAAGTGCATAGAATTCACCTTTACTAATACGACTAGGCACTAAATAGTCACGTGCTCCTTCTGGTGTAGAACGACATAAAATTGGTGTTTCAACTTCAGTAAATCCATATTTAGCTAAATAGTTACGAACTAATAAGGTAATACGGTTTCTTAAAATCAAATTCTTTTGAAGAACTGGTCTTCTTAAATCCAAATAACGATATTTTAAACGCGTATCCTCTAATGCATCTGTTTCATCTGCAATGATCATAGGTGTCGTAATGGCAGTATTCACAATTTTTACTTCACTAACTACAACTTCAATTTCACCAGTTTCAAGTTTAGGATTTTTGTCTTTTCTTTCTACAACAGTACCCTTTACTTGAAGTACATATTCATTACGTACCTCACTAATTTGTTCTGCAACATCTTCATTGAATACTAACTGAGTAATTCCATAGCGATCTCTTAAATCGATAAAGACTAAAGCTCCAAAATTTCTACGTTTACTTACCCATCCACATAATGTGACTTCCTGATTTACATTTGTTAAACGCAATTCACCATTGTTGTGTGTTCTATACATTCTTATTCTCCTTCATGTTCGTGATGATGATGACTTTCTTCTTCTAATAAAGAGTCAACATAAGGTATCAAATCATTGACATCAATTGCTTCTTGTTCTTTATGCGCAATATTTTTTATCGTAACTTTCTTTTCTTCCAATTCGGATTTTCCAATCAAAATTGCAAGTTTAGCCTTAGCACGATCAACCGCTTTGAATTGTGCTTTAAAGCTTCTGTCCATCATATCCATATCGCAACGATATCCATAAGCTCTAAGTTCAGTCAACACTTCAAATGCATATGTTCTAGCTTCTTTATCAAGACACATTACATAAGCATCTAATGCAGGTTTTTGTTCTAATTCAACCCCTTCAGCTTCTAATGCAATCAATAAACGCTCCATACCTAAGGCCCATCCAATACCACTCATGCCTTCTGGACCACCAAAGTATGAAATCAATCCATCATAACGTCCACCAGCTAAAACCGTAGATTGTGCTCCCATTTCTTTATTCATAGATACAATTTCAAATACTGTGTGTGTATAGTAGTCTAATCCACGCACTAATTTATCATCTACTTCATAAGGAATTTCTAGTTTATCTAACAATTCACATACTGTATTGAAATATTCTTGACTTGCTTCATTTAAATAATCTGACATCTTAGGTGCATTTTTCATGCATTCATGATCATGATCGACTTTACAATCTAAAATACGTAGTGGGTTTTGTTCGTAACGACGTTTACAATCGCCACACAATTCATCTACATATGGTGCAAAATATTCTTTCAATGCACTTCGATAATTTGCACGAGACTCATCGTCACCTAATGTATTTAAACATACTTTAATATCATTTAATCCTAATGTTTTAAGAATTGAGAAAGCAAGTACAATAGTTTCAACATCGACATATGGACTTTTAACGCCTAATGCCTCAACACCAAATTGATTAAAGATACGCATTCTTCCTTTTTGAGGACGTTCATGTCTTGACATAGGTCCCATATAATAAAATTTTGCAGGAAGATCTGGATTTGCGAACATCTTGTTTTCAACAAAGCTACGAACTACACCAGCTGTACCTTCTGGACGTAATGTTAATGATGTTTTTGAGTTTTCAAGTTTAAAAGTATACATTTCTTTGTTTACCATATCACTTGAATCGTTTTCTCTTTTGAAGACTTCTGTATGTTCAAAAATTGGTGTACGAATCTCATCATAATTGTACATGTAACAAAAGCTTCTTAATGTTTGTTCAAGAGCTTGCCATTTGTAAGATTCTATTCCAAATACATCCTGACAACCTCTAGGAATTTGATATGCCATGCGTTTTCCTCCTTTAAATAAACAAAAAAACGCCCTGATATAAGGACGTTTTAAACGCGGTACCACCTTATTTTATACGTAAAGTATACATCTCAAGTCTTAACGCGACCAACGGTTGGTTTTTGTCCAACTCCTCCAAAGTGTCCCAATAAGTATTCTACGAAAATTTTCACCAACCATTTTCTCTCTACAGTATATCCTTATCTTCTTCTTTTTCTTAGGAATAAACTATTCAGCTTCATCTAAATTTGAAACGTTATGATATACATTTTGTACATCGTCTACTTCATCTAGTAAAGTTACTAAACGTTTGAATAAAGTTAAATCTTCACCGTGAAGTTCAACTTCTTCGTTTGGAATCATCTTATCTTCTAAAACTTCAAATTTAACATCAGGAATCAATTTTTCAATAACAACTTTTGCGTCATCCAATTGAGTTGGATCTACAGTGATTGTCATATATCCTTCTTCGATTTCAATGTCATTTAATTCGATTTCTGCATCTAATAATGCATCCATCATAGCTTCTTCATTATCATATTGAATAACGATTACACCTAAGTGTTCATATCCAAATGATACAGATCCACCAACACCTAATTTAGAGTGTGATTTATTAAAACAAGCTCTTAAGTTAGCAATAGTACGGTTAGCATTATCAGTTAAACAATCAATGATGATTGTAGATCCTGCACCCTGTCCAAATCCTTCATAACGTGCACTTGAATAACTTTCATCTGCACTACTTTTTGCCTTTTCGATAGCACGTTTGATTACGTCAGCAGGCACGTTGTTTGCCTTTGCACGATCAATTGCTTTCTTTAAAGTTTGGTTCATATCTGGATTTGGGTCACCGTTTTTTGCAGCAACTAAAATCTCTTTAGAATATCTAGAATAAATTTTTGCCTTCGCATTGGCAGTTTTCTGCATTGCAGCAGCACGTACCTCAAAATGTCTTCCCATAGATTTATCACCTTTCAATATATTTTTACAGTTTATTATTATAACAGTCTAAACCAAATTATTCAACCTTGGCATAACGTTCAATGATCTTTTGAACCAATGGATTTCGGACTACATCACTATTTTCTAAATGAATAATTGAAATACCATCAATATGATCCAAGATTGTACAAGCCTGCATCAAGCCCGAATCCTTTTTCTTGATCAAATCAATTTGTGTAACATCTCCTGTTACAACCATCTTACAATTTTTACCCATTCGCGTTAAAAACATCTTCATTTGAGCACATGTCGCATTTTGAGCTTCATCTAAAATCACAACAGCATCATTCAATGTTCTTCCACGCATAAATGCTAAAGGCGCAATTTCAATCACTTGTTTTTCAACGTATTTTTCAACCGTTTCTAATCCAAGCATTTCATTTAGCGCATCATATAAAGGTCTCAAATAAGGGTCTACCTTTTCCTTCATATCACCTGGTAAAAAACCAAGTGACTCTCCTGCTTCAACCGCAGGACGCGTAAGAATGATTTTTTCAACACGCTCACTTTTTAGCATATTTACAGCATAAGCAACAGCTAAATATGTTTTTCCTGTACCCGCCACTCCTGTAGCAAATACAACTTCATTATGACGCATCGCATCACATAAAATGGCTTGTCCAATTGTTTTTGGATAAATCATCTTACCTGTCTTTGTTTTACATACAGCTTGTAGCTGATGTGCTTTAAAGTCTTTTAAACGATTCTTAAAAGCTAGTGAACAAATATAATTAACATCTTGATAGTTTAAACGATGTTGCGTATCAATAATTGAAAAGCAAGCATCAATGACTTCTTCTACTTTTTTAGTATCTAAAGAATCATTGACTTCAACCTTGATTTTTTGATCACGAATCATAAAAATAGACTTAAAGCATTTATTCAACATTTCCAAATTTGAATCTTGAAATCCTGCAAAAATCTGGATTTCCTCAAATGTTCTGTCGGAACAATCAAATTCTAAAAAAGACACAAATTTCCTCCTCAAGAAAAAAATCTGCATTAAAAATGCAGATTATTTACCTCTACGTGCTTTACGTGCAGCTTCAGATTTTAACTTTCTGCGTACACCTGGTTTTACGTAAAATTCTCTTTTGCGCGCCTCAGCAAGGGTGCCATTACGAGAAACCTGACGTTTAAATCTTCTTAAAGCGTCATCAAGTCCTTCGTTTTCTTTAAGAACTACTTTTGGCATATTCACAAACCTCCCTTCCCAAGATTAGCAAAAACATTATATCAAAAATTTCATATAATGCAAGCAAATTTATAAATTTTTAGGCTAAACTTGCCTGAATACACTCTTTAGCCGCTACATTATCACCAATCCAAGGAGCTCTTCCATTTTCGCGATAGATAAAGCTTTCATCTCCTTTACCAAGAAGTAAAACCGTATCTCCTTCTTGAGCAGAGCTAATTGCCTGATGAATAGCTTCATAACGATCTTGTACAAATACATGTGGAGTGTCCTTGATTCCAGACTTAATTTGTTCTGCAATTTCTTTTGGATCTTCATCACGAGGATCATCCTCAGTAACAATAATGTAGTCACAATATTTATCAGCTAATTCGCCAAATACTTTACGCTTATGTACATCACGCTTTCCTGCAGAACCAAATACCGCAATCAAACGATGACCTGGCATTGTGATGCTTCTTCCAAATTGCATCATCTTTTCCATTCCATCTGGAGTATGTGCAAAATCAACAATTACATTATATGATTGACCACAATCAACTCGTTCCATGCGACCTTCTACCTGGGCAATATGAGAACATTTTTCAATAATTTTTTCTAGTTCATAACCCGTTTCATTTAATGCAGCTACTGCAGCAAGTAAATTATAAACATTGAAATTACCAACTAAATTTGTCTTTACTGGATACATGTGACCTGAATAAACCAAATCAAATTGTGTACCACTAGAACTCATCTTAATGTTAATTGCACGATAATCTGCCTCTTTATTTACACCATAAGATATAACACGAGCTTTTGAACATTCCTTTAATGCTTCATATTTATCATCATCTTTATTCAATACAGAAACACCATTTTCTTTTACAAGATTTTTAAACAATAAACTCTTCGCTTCAAAATAGTTTTCCATGGTTCCATGAAAATCCAAATGATCATATGTTAAATTTGTAAAGATTGCACAATCAAATGAAATACCATCTACTCGATGTTGAGCTAATCCATGGCTTGAAACCTCTAATGCACAAGCTTTCATTCCAACACGAACCATATCGGCAAGCTTTGATTGCAGAAATAAAGCGTCTGGAGTTGTTAAATTTGGTTGTAATTCAATATCTCCATATTTAATCGCAATCGTGCCAATATAACCACAAGGTGTTTTATCATTGATAATATCACGAATAATATTTGTGATTGTTGATTTTCCATTTGTACCTGTTACACCATACATTGTCATTTTATCACTTGGTTTTGCATAGAAAATACGAGCAACTTTATTCATTGCATCATTAACATCTTCTACACGAATATAGATTGCACCAGGTGCCATATTCAATAATTCTTTAGAATGAACAATACATACGGCTCCATTTTTAATTGCAGAATAAATAAAGTCATGCCCATCATTAGTTAATCCTGGCAAGCAAAAATAAATGTTTCCAGGTCGAACAGTTCTAGAATCAAAACTTAATCCAGTAATATTTACAGTCGGTGCATTTTTAAATAGTTTGCTTAAACGCATACTCAATCCTTCTTTCCGTAGTACGTACCATCTTCAATACGATCCCATTCGAATGTGATTCTACCACTAATCTCTTTTTCACTCAATATTTTACAAGGATGATATTGATTTGTATAACCTGTGTAATAACCATCTTGTTTTCTTTCAATCAAAACTTGTACAGGATTAAAACGCTTCATATCTTTTTCTCTACATTGATTGGAAAGCTCAAGTAATCTTGATACACGTGCTTTCGCAATTTTTCCATTAATTTCACCTTTTAAAGTACTAGCCTTTGTACCATTTCTCTTACTATACGGGAATACATGGAAGAAACTTAATTCTAAATCTTTTAGATTTTTATATGTTGTTTCAAATTCCTCGTCACTTTCTTGTACAAACCCTGCAATTACATCCGTAGAAATCGAAATATCAGGAATACAAGATCGAATATAATTAATTTTTTCTTTAAACTGCTCAATCGTATATGGTCGATTCATACGTTCGAGTGTTTCATTACAAGCAGATTGTACAGGAATATGTAAATGATGACACATACGAGGATTTTCTTTCATTAACGCAATCAATTCATCGCTGACTTCCGTAATTTCAATACTTGAAATACGATAATACACATATTCAGGTGTATTTTCTAACAAAGCTTTCATTAATTTAGCCAAATCATATTCTCCATCAAAATAACGACCTGTATGAATACCTGTTAAAACAATTTCAGTATGTCCTTTGTCGCATAGATCTTTTGCGATTTGAATAACCTCAACATGGTTTAAACTACGCTCTCTTCCACGCGCAAAAGGAATGGCACAATAAGAACAGAATTGATTACATCCATCTTGTACTTTTAAGAAAGCTCGATGCATTGATTCAAAACAATGTACAGGCATAGCTTCAAAGTCTTTGAATTGTGTAACTTCATTTACCACATCAATCTTTTTGTGTTCTTTCAATGCTTTTTGAATTAGATTAACTAATTCATTTTTTTGTTTGGCCCCAATCACAAGATCTGCATCCAATGCTTTTCTTTCATCTTCATTTGCAAACTGTACAAAGCAGCCTACGACAACACATAACGCGTTCGGATTCATTCTTTTGGCATAATGAATCTTTTGACGAGACTTACTTGCCGCTGTATTTGTTACGGTACATGTATTGATGATACAAATATCACAAGCTTCATCTGGCGATACTTGTTCATATCCTAATTCTTCTAATTGACCTGCATAATATTGCGATTCATATGCATTTACTTTACATCCAAGTGTTATAATTGAAAATTTCATTTATCTTATCCTTCCACATGATTCTGATATTCAATTGCACTCAATACATAACAAGCAGCCGTTTCTGCTCGCAAAATATTTTTTCCTAAAGAACAATTGTCATACCCAAAGTCATTTAATATTTGAATTTCACTTTCTTCAAATCCACCCTCAGGTCCAATACATACAGTAATGGATTGGGGATCGTCTTTTAAATAGTGAGCCATATGTTTTGAAGCATCACTTTCCTTTTCATAAGCCACTAGATTACATTCACTCTTAAAATTTGAAAGATCCTTTAATGATGTGACTGGCTCTAATTCAACCAATGTATTGCGGTTACATTGTTTTGTTGCCGCAAGTAAAATTTCATTCCAGCGAACAAGCTTCTTTTCTGCCTTTTTTTCATCTAACTTTACTATTGTATTCTTCGATACAAAAGGAACGATTTTACTTACACCAAGTTCACATGCCTTTTGAAGCATCCATTCAAATTTATCCTGTTTGATCAAAGCGCAACATAATGTAATAGATTGATTTTCTTTAAAAACATCTACTTTTGAATCAATCACTAGATTTGGCTTATTTTCAACATGCCCAAAGAACACCCCAGAATTTTTTGTAATGATTCGAATTTTTTCTTTTTGTGTCGTGCGAAGCACATCAAATATATGGTGAGCTTGTTTTGTGTCTAAACAAATCACATCATTCACCGAAATACTTTGATCTAAATAAACTTGTTTCATTATTTATTTTCGCCTTCCATAGCCAAACGATTCAATTGTTTGATTTCATATGGTTTTAAGCGACGATATTCTCCAGCTCTTAAATCCTTTACATCTAAAAACGCGAATTTAACTCTGTGCAAACGACGAACTTCATGACCTAATGCTAACATCATGTTCTTTACCTGGTGATTTTTACCTTCAGAAATTGTAAGTTCAAACTGTGTACGATTACGCGTTAAATCTTTTTGAAGTACAAATACTTTGGCTGGTTGATACTTTTCGCTTTTTGTCTTTAAACCTTTTCTTAATTGTTTAATATCTTCTTCAGTTAAAATGCCTTGAAGATTTACAACATATGTTTTTTCTAAATGATATCGAGGATGAATCATATGATTACAGAATTCACCATCATTCGTAAGTAATAAAACTCCCGAAGTATCATAATCCAATCGTCCTACAGAGAAGATTCTTTCATTTTTTGGCATATAGTCTAATACTGTTTTTCTTCCCTTGTCATCACTGCTTGTACATAAGCATCCTTTCGGTTTATTCATAATGTAGTACACTTTTTCTTCTTTTGAAATCATATTTCCATTGACTTCGATTATATCTTGATTTGATACTTTTGTACCTAATACATCACATACTTCACCATTAACTTTTACTTTACCATCTAAAATCAATTCCTCAGCTTTTCTTCTTGAACAAATACCTGCTTGCGCAATTACTTTTTGTAATCTTTCCATTGTTTATTCTCCTATTCTTCAAATAATTCTTCATTGTTGTTTTTGGTTTGAGGTAATTCCGGCAATTCTTTAAGGTCTTCTAATTGAAAGGCATCCAAGAATTCATCGGTTACACGATATAATAAAGGTTTCCCTATCGCATCTAAGCGATCTTTTGCTTCTATTAAGCCACGAGCCACCAATTTTTTCAACATCATTTCACAGTTCACGCCACGAATCTCTTCGATTTCAACACGTGTAATTGGTTGCTTATAAGCAATGATAGCCAAAGTTTCCATGGCAGCTTGGGAAAGCGTGGGTTGTTTATATTCTTCAAACAATTGTTTTCCATAAGGATATACAAATTCTTTTGTGACAAACTTGAAGCGATTCGCATATTCAACAAGCTCGATTCCTTTTGAATTACTTGCATATTCTTCTTTTAGTGTGCCAAGTAAAACACGTATATCATCCATATCTAAATTTTGTAAACCATGCATCATTTGTTCCATGGTCAAACCTTCTTCTCCGCTTAAAAACAGAAGGCCTTCTAATATTGCTTTCGCATTATCCATATTTATATATCCTCTCTTGCAACCCAGATCATCTGAGTTTCATCAATGGAATAAGTCATCCATTTATCATGTATTAAATCGAGTATTGATAGAAAAGTTACGATTACCATATGAAGATTTGTACAGTCAGCACATAAATCTTTAAATGAAATCGAACCCATAAGATGTTTCATTCTATCTTTAATTTGAACTGCTCTTTCTTCAATTGATAATTCTTTAATTGTTACCTTTGTTTCATATGGCTGTAAAAGTTCCATACGAACAATGCAATGGCGCATGGCCTTCATTAAATCATAAGGCGATTGAGTTTCTAAAGTATCACTTTCAATGGGAATTTTCCATTCTTCAACTAGACTGGATACTGGACGTGAAAAATGCAGTTGTCTTTGATCATAATCTTCTTTAAGTGCAAGACTTACTTCCTTATATCGTTGATACTCTAATAAACGAGCTACCAATTGATCACGTTGATCTTCTTCATATTCTTCTTCTACTTCAACGGTTTCTCTTGGTAAAAGCTTTTTTGACTTATATGCGATAAGACTTGCAAGTTCTGACAAATATTCACTGGCAACTTCTAAATGCATATTTTGCATAGCATGAATATAATCAATATATTGTGTTGCTAAAACATTCATATCCAAGTCAAAAAGATCCAATTTATTTTCTTTGATTAAATGCAGCATTAAATCCAAAGGACCTTCAAACTGATCTAATGTTATTAAAAAATCCATATTATCACCCATAGTATTCATTATAACAAATTTTAAAAGTCTTTTCATCTGTTAAGACAAATGTTAGAATATCTAAGCAGGAGGTATGTCATGCGTAGAGCCATTCTCTTTTTAATTTTCGCATTATTTTTGGCCATGGTCATTCAGCCAAATCTAAATAAACAAATCAAAGAAAAATCAGAAATAGATGTTCCTGAACAAACCGATTCCACAATTATCACAAATGATAATGTATCAAATTCCCGTTGTAAATCAAAAGCCATTATATGTATTGATGCTAGTCATGGTGGTAGTGATAGTGGATATACAAGTGATGGACATATCAGTGAAAAAGAGCTTAATTTAACAATAGCCAAAAAAATTGGAGATAGTCTTGCTCATGTTGGATACAATGTTGTATACACACGTAGTGATGATTCTACACTTTCTACAGAAGAGAGAATAACTTCTTTGAATTCTCAAAAAGCAAATTATTTAATTTCGATTCAAATGAATTCTAGTTCCGATTCCCTATCGAAAGGATATTCGATTTTTACACAACCAAATGATAAGATGATTCAACTAGCCAAGGATCTTTCAAATACTATGAATTCCATCAACCTATCTCAATTTGAAGGTATCGATTCAGATCATTATGAAAATTTCCCGATTCTGTATGATAGCCAAATTCCATCCATTCTTTTAGAACTTGGTTATTTAAGCAATAGTGATGACTATACACAATTAACTGATGAAACTTACCAACAAAAAATTGCGGATGCGATTACACAAAGCTTTTTAGACAAAATCAATTAACACTCTTAGGAGTGTTTTTTTGTGTTATAATCAAGAAAAAAAGAGGTATTACATGAAAGAGAAGTTGATTTATAAGGGAATTATTTTTGATTTAGTTCAAAAAGACGTAAAAATCAAAGATAAAATATTTAAACGAGATATCATTCGTCATCCAGGTGGTGTAGGTGTCATTTGTATCATTGACGATAAAATCTTATTAGTAAGACAAGAGCGTCCCGCAATTGGAAAAGAAACACTTGAAATTCCGGCTGGTAAATTAGAATATGGTGAAAATCCAATGGAATGTGGACTTCGTGAATTGAATGAAGAAACAGGTATGGCTTGTGATAAATTAGAACTATTGCTAAGTTTTGTTTCAACACCTGGCTTTTGTGATGAAAGAATTTGGATCTATAAAGCCATCAATCCAAGAATTGCAGATGTGAAGCTTAGTTTAGATGAAGATGAAGAAATTGATACTTTATGGCTTGATTTAGAAACGGCTTATGAGTATACGAGAAATGGAAAAATCGATGATGGAAAGACTGTTATTGCGATTAGTCAAATGATGGCAGAAAGGAATTAAGATTATGAATTTTGTGGTGATTTCACCCAACTATCCAGAAAGTTACTGGATGTTTTGTAGGGGATTAAAAGAAAATGGAGCTACAGTATTGGCTATTGTAGATACGCCCTATAATCAGTTAAAGGAAGAATTAAAAACATATTGTGATGAGATATATGTAGTAAAAAGCTTTCATGATTATGAAGAAATGATAAAGGCATGTGGTTATTTTACTTTTAAATATGGAAAAATTGATTGGATTGAATCGAACAATGAAGCTTGGCTAGATTTAGATGCGCATCTTCGTGATGATTTTAATGTAAAAACAGGTTTTTCATTAGAAAGAATTGAAGAACTTCAATCGAAGTCACAAATGAAAAAATATTATAAAGAAGCCAATGTACCTGTTGCCGATTACACCTTGTTACATACTTTAAAAGATGGCTTGGAGTTTGCCAAAAAAGTTGGTTATCCGTTAGTTATGAAACCTGATCATGGTGTAGGTGCAAGTATGACTTACAAAATCATGAATGCAGAACAATTAGAATCTGTTTATATGCAGACAAAAGATCATGTTATGATTCTTGAACAATATATCGATGGAAATGTCTTTACTTTAGATGGTATTTGTGATGAAAATGGAGATATTCGTTATTTAAATAGTTTAGAATATGTCGGTAACTGCATGGATTCTGTGCTTTATCAACAAAGTATTGGCTGTTATACAACACTTGAAATCAGCGATGAATATCGTGACATTGTACAAAGAACGATTTATGCTTTTAAAATCAAGAATCGTTTCTTCCATTGTGAATTCTTCCGATTGAATCATGATATTAAAGGCCTTGGAGAAAAAGGTCGTGTCTTTGGCTTAGAAGTAAATTTCAGACCTCCAGGAGGATTCTGTCCAGATTTAATGAATTATGCAGGTGAACTTGATGTGTATCGTTTATGGGCTGAAATTATTTTGAAACAAAGAGCTTCCTACTCAAAACTTAGAAGATATTCAGCTGGTTTTGTGGGAAGAAGAAATTCCATTAAATATCGTTTTACAGTCAAAGAAATCCAAGAGATGTTTAAAGAAGAATTGATTGAAGTCTTGTATCTTCCTGAAGCTATTGCGGCCGCCATGGGTGATGTGGCAATCGTTGCTAAATTTACAAGTCCTTCAAGACGTGAAGAATTCTTTAAAACTGCATTATTAAGAAGGGATCGATTATGATAGTTGAAAAAGAGCTTTTTATGACAAAGCTCAATGAAAAAAGAAAAATATTTATCTATTTACCAAAAGACTATGATTTAACGAATAAACAATATCCTGTTTTATATACTTTTGATGGGCACAATCTCTTTTTAGATGAATATGCAACATATGGTAAAGCTATCCATATTCAAGAACATATTGAAAAACTAGGACTAGATCTAATCGTGGTTGGACAAGAATGTTCGCATACTGGAAACAATCGCCTAAAGGAATATGCACCCTACTCATTTTATGATCCAGAATACGGATCTTTTGAAGGCCAAGGTGATCTTACAATGCACTTTTTCATACATGAATTAAAACCTTTTATCGATGAAAACTATAGAACTAAAAGAACAAGAAAGAATACATTCATTGGTGGAAGCAGTTGTGGTGGTTTAATGTCTTTATATGCTTCCTATGCATATTCAAGTATTTATTCTAAGGCAATCGTTGTATCTCCTTATATCTTAGAAAGTATGGATGCGATATTGAATGATATAAACCATCAAAATATCCAAAAAAACACATCTATCTACCTATCTTGGGGTTCAAACGAAACAAGTTTGATGCATGAATTTGTTTGGCAAACAAAAGCTTGTACAAGTGTTGGTAACGCTTTATCAAAAAAAGGAGTTAAAGTCTTTTATAATGTCATTCCCGATGGAAGACATTGTGAAGAAGACTGGGAAAAAGAATGTGATACATTCCTTCCCTTTTTATTTCAATGAATCGAAATGTAGTCATTCAAAAGTTGAATTCTAATTCCAAACGCAAGATTGTAATCAGTGACATTCATGGAAATTTAGATCTTTATATTAAACTATTGAATAAGATCAAGTATCATCCAAATAAAGATTGTTTAATCCTTTTAGGTGACTTGATTGAAAAAGGTCCTAAAAATCTAGAAACACTTCATTACATAATGCTTCAAACAAAAACAGAAGATGTGCATTGTATTATGGGAAATTGTGACTTTATTGCGAAAAATGTTCTTTATTCATATCGTTTGGATTTTTTAAAACATGTTCTTAGTTTTCGTAAAGAAAGTTTAATTCATGAAATGGCAAAAAGTTTAAATATCGAAATCACTCAAAATAGTAATATGTCTGATGTTTGTCAGATTTTGAGAAAACATTACCTGGATGAACTATGCTTCTTAAATGATCTACCCCATGTATTAGAAGATGAAAAACATATCTATGTACATGCTGGCATTGAGAGTAATGAGAATTATGGAACAGACTTTAAACAAGTCATGACACATGCCTTCTTTTTAGAAACAAATTCTATATTTAAAAAGAATGTAGTCGTTGGCCATATGCCTGTAACAGAGTATTGTACTCACATCGCATCTTTTGATCCAATCTATGATGCAAAGCATAATATTTATAGTATTGATGGTGGTAATATGGTTAAATATGGCGGTCAATTAAATGCATTGATATTTGAAGAAAATAAAGTAGAAATGGATCGTTGTGATTTACTTTCCGAAAGAAAAGTGATTCATGATGTAAATTATCATACACAAATTCCCTTTTTTATTACATTTAATCATGGAGAAATTAAAGTTCTGGAAAAAAATTATCTTCAATCAAAGGTATATTGCCCATACAATCATAGAACCTTTTGGGTTGAAAATGAATTTGTGACAAAAGATTTAAAGGCGTATGATTATACAAATTATGAAATTCCATTAAAAAAAGGCGATACCGTAAAAGAGGTATTCGCCTATCAAGATAAAGTTCAAATTAAAAAGAATGGTATACTTGGCTGGACCTATCGTTCTAACCTAGAATAGTACTATTCTTTTTTTCGATGGCTTGTTCTAAGTAAGTAAATAGTTCGTTTACTTCATCTTCACTTGTGTGCCAACTCGTTACAAAACGAATAACATAATGATCATCGCATTTTTCCCAAATCTCAAAATCAATGTTTTCACTTAAGAATTGGTATTGTTCTTTTGTGACATTCACAAAGATTTGATTTGTATCACTCTTCATAAATAAAGCATACCCTAATTCTTGAAGTCTTGATTGGATTTTTTGTGCTAAAACAACTGAATGTTTTGCGTATTTAAAGAAAGCATCATGCTCAAATAAACCTAAAAATTGAATACCAAGTAACCAACCTTTCGCAAGCATTGCGCCATTTTGTTTCATCACAAAACGGAAGTATGGTTTCAACTCGGGATTCGAGATTACAACAGCTTCTCCTATTAAAGCTCCATTTTTGGTACCTCCAATATAGAACACATCGCAAATATTGGCTAGATCATTTAAGGTATAATCCACTGTCGATAAAGCTACACCTAGTCTTGCACCATCCATCATTAAATATAAACCTAATTCATCACACACAGCACGAATTTCTTTTAATTCAGCCAATGTATAGACAGTTCCATATTCAGTGGCATTTGAAATATATACCATCTTTGGATATACCATGTGTTCATACGAAAGCATATGTGCATCAAAGACTTTGCGAATATCATTAGGATTGATCTTTCCTGCATAATTGTTTACCGGAATCACTTTATGTCCTACAGCTTCAATCGCTCCAGTTTCATGAGTTGCGATATGTCCTGTATCACAACTGATGACAGCTTCAAAAGGTTTTAAACAAGCTTTGATGATGGTTTGATTTGTAATGGTACCACCCACAATAAAGTGAACATCTACATCATAATCTGGAATATGTTTCTTTATGGCTTCTTTTGCGCTTTGACAAATTTCATCCATACCATATCCTGTAAAAGAATGGCCATTTGTAGTGTTCATATATTCCATGATTTCAGGAATACATCCTTGACCATAATCATTTCTAAAAAATAACATTTTAATCAACTCCTAGAACCATTGTAACATAAAAACAGGTCATATGACCTGTTTTAGTTTTTTATTCTTCTTTTAATCCCATGACTTCATCTGTGAATAGACGAGCATCCATAAGTTTTAAATCTTCAGCGATATATGGTTTGAATTCCATTTGGTCTAATACATCTTTTTGTAAATCTACACCTGGAGCAATTTCAATCAATGTTAATTTACCATCAATTAACTTAAATACAGCACGTTCAGTGATATACAAGACTTTTTGACCAGTTTCATTCGCATAATCCGCTGAGAATGTAACTTGTTCAATGTGATTTTTAAATTTCTTGATTTGCCCTTCTTGAACAATCGTCAATTTACCATTACCAACAGTTTCTTTTAAACCTTTAGCTGTAAATGTTCCACAATAAACAACGACTGGTGAAGTTTGTGTAATATTGATAAATCCACCACATCCTGCAATTTTTGGTCCAAAACGAGAAACATTGATGTCACCTTTTGCATCACATTCTGCAAGTCCTAAGAAAGCTTGATCTAATCCACCACCATCATAGAAATCAAACTGATATGTCTGGTCAATGATTGCATCTGGGTTTGTACATGCACCAAAGGCAGTTCCGTTCATTGGAACTCCACCGATTCCTCCAGCTTCTACAGTCATCTTAAGTCCTGGAAGACCTTCTTCGTTGGCAACATTTGCGATACCTTCTGGCATACCAATTCCTAAGTTGATAACAGCCGATGGATCCAATTCCATGGCAGCACGACGACATACAACTTTACGAGCATTTAATGGCATTGGTTCTATTGAATCCACAGGTACACGAATTTCACCACAGAATGATGGGTTATATGGATCTGAATAAGTTTGCCAATGGTTTTCAGGTTGTGCAACTACGATAGCATCTACATAAATACCTGGAATCTTAACATCCATAGGTTTTAATGATCCACGTTCTACAATTTTTTCAACCTGAAGAATTACTTTACCACCACTGTTTTTAACAGCTTGGGCAATACTGATTGAATCTAGAGTCGCTGCTTCTTTACACATTGAGCAGTTTCCATCTTCATCCGCATATGTACCACGAATTAAAGCAATATCCAATGGGAATGATTTATAACGTAACCATTCTTCTCCATCCATATTGATTAATTCAACTAAGTCTTCTTTAGTGCGCTCATTCATTTTCGCACCTTCTAGACGTGGGTCAATAAATGTTTTCAAACCAATTTTAGTGATAACGCCTGGACGGTGTCCTGCGATTTCACGGAACATCAAACTGATGGTTCCAAGTGGTAAGTTATAGCCTTCTACTTTGTTTTCAAAAACTAATTTTTGGAAAGTAGGAATCAATCCCCAGTGACCACCAATGATTCTTTTTAACAATCCTTCATGACCCATATGATTCAAGCCAAGATCTGGTGTTCCATCACCTACACCGGCAGAGAACATAACTGTTAAATCTCTAGGATGTCCTGTTTCTAAGAAACTCTTTTCGATGGCAACACTTAGTTCTTGAGGGTGACCCATTCCAATAAATCCACCAACACCAATTTTATCACCATCTTTGATCATGCTGATGGCTTCTTGGGCTGACATTACTTTTGACATTTAAATCATCCTTTCAAATTCATTATTTATTTTTAAATTCTTTTTCTTTTACTTTGTTTACGAAGCATTCCATACCATAAGTTTGATCTTCTGTTGCGAAGCAATCAGAGAAATCTTCAACTTCGATAGCGATAGCTGAATCCATATCTGTTTGAAGTCCAGCATTGATTGCCTTTTTAGCTTGAGCAACAGCAATTGGAGCGTTCTTGCAGATTCCGTTAGCCATCTTTAATGCAGTTGCCATTAAGTCTTCTTGAGGAACAACGGCATTTACTAATCCAATAGCCAATGCTTTATCTGCTTTGATGTTACGAGCTGTAAAGATCATTTCTTTAGCAATTCCAGCAGGTACTAAACGAGCTAAACGTTGAGTTCCACCAAAACCTGGAGTAATTCCTAATCCTACTTCTGGTTGTCCAAATACAGCATTTTCAGCTGCGATACGAATATCACAAGCCATGCTTAATTCGCATCCTCCACCTAAAGCAAAACCATTAACTGCAGCAATTACTGGACAGTGTAAAGTTTCGATTTGACGGAAGATCTTGTTTCCATAAGCTCCATATTCAGCAGCTTCTTCTACAGTTTTGTCTTTCATTTCAGCAATATCTGCACCAGCAACGAAAGATTTGCTTCCAGCACCTGTGATAACTACACAATAAGTGTCTTTATCAGCTTCAACAGTGTTTACTGCTTCTTCTAAATCGTTTAATACAGCTGTTGATAATGCATTTAACGCTTTTTCACGATTGATTGTGATAATTGAAACGTGACCTTGTTTTTCTAATAATACGTTTTCCATGATTTTTCTCCTCTAATATTTAAATAAAAAGTGAAACAACGAGTGTTTCACTTTAGTTATTTCACTAGTTGTAGCTGTAGAATCCTTGTTTAGTTTTTTGACCTAATTTTCCAGCACGAACCATTTTCTTTAATAATGTACATGGACGATATTTTGAATCTCCAGTTTCAGAATATAATACTTCCATTACATCTAAAACGATGTCCAATCCAATTAAGTCACCCAAAGCCAATGGTCCCATTGGGTGGTTAGCTCCAAGTTTCATAGCTGTATCGATATCTTCAACACTAGCCAATCCTTCCTGGTAAATGAAGCAAGCTTCATTGATCATTGGAATCAAGATACGGTTAACAACAAATCCAGGTCCTTCAGCAACTTCTACTGGAGTTTTTCCTAATGATTTAGAGCATTCAATGATAGCTTCTTTAGTTTCAACTGGAGTATTTTCGCCAGAGATAACTTCAACTAATTTCATACGATCAGCTGGGTTAAAGAAGTGCATACCGATAACGTTGTGTTTGATTCCGTTAGCAATTTCAGTAACACTTAAACTTGAAGTGTTTGTTCCAAAAATGCAGTCTTCTTTACAGATTTCATCTAAAGTCTTAAATAAGTCTTTTTTAATTTCCATTTTTTCAAGAACAGCTTCTACGATCAAATCGCAATCAGCTAAATCTTTGTATTCACCAGCAGTTAAGTTAGCTTTGATACCTTCTGCTTTTTCAGCAGTAATTTTTTCACGAGATACTAGTTTATCTAATTTAGCACCAATTTTGTTGATTCCATTTTGTGCCCATTCGATTTTAATATCACATACAGTTACATTGTATCCAGCTGTAGCAAATGCATTGGCAATACCTTGCCCCATTGTTCCAGCACCAATAACACCTACATTTTTCATTTTAAATATGCTCCTTTTTATTATTCAGCTTTTGCAGCTTTAATTGATTCTACTAATAAAGGTAATACAGTTGCACAATCTCCAACGAATCCCATGTTAGAAATATTGAAGATTTCTGCTTGAGGATCACGGTTGATAGAGATGATCAAGTCTGATTTATCCATACCAGCACAGTGTTGTACAGCTCCAGAAATACCGCAAGCGATATATAATGAAGGACGTACAGTCTTACCTGTTTGACCTACCTGACGATCTTTGTCTAAGAATCCATCTTCAACAACGGCACGTGTACAGCAAACTACACCACCTAATTCGTCAGCAACTTTTTGAACTACATCTAAGCAGTTTTCAGCACCACGACCAGCACCTACTAAGATATTAGCTTTAGTAATATCTACATCTGCTTTTACTTTTTCAATTACTTTTTCTACAAATACTTGAGGATCTGTAGTTGTCCATGATGGAGTAAATTCTTCAACTTCTCCAGTACGAGTTGTATCTACTGGAGCCAATTCGAATACTTTTGGTCTGATTGTAGCCATTTGTGGACGAGTGTCTTTACATACGATTGTACCGAATAAGTTACCACCGAATGTTGGACGAGTTACGTCTAATAATGATTCACCAGTTTCTTTAGCATATTCTAAGTCAACTTCAATTTTAGTAGCATCTGCAGTTAAACCAACATTTAAACGAGCAGCTACACGTGGTGCTAAGTCACGTCCTAAAGGAGTTGCACCAGTTAACATTGAATCTGGTTTGTGAGCTAAAACAACTTGTGTTAAAGCATCTGCATAGAATTGAGTTGAATAATCTTTTAATAAAGCATCATCAACAACGATTACTTTATCAGCTCCATGACTAATAACTTCTTGAGCTTTTTCTTTTACATTTTCTCCAAGCAATACACCAACTACTTTGTATCCAAATTCAGGAATAGAAGCAACTAGTTTTCTTGCTTCTGAAATAAGTTCATAACTTACTTCTGCAATGTTTCCGTTTTCTTGTTCAACGAAAACGAAGATATCTTTATATTCTTCAAATCGAGCCATTCTACTTCATCCTCCCTACTTTGTAATGATTTGCTTTTCTTTCAAAGTCTTAGCAATCATATCTGCAGTTTCCTGCTCAGACAATGTGAATACTTCTGTTTTGTCAGTAACATCTTTTGTGAAAGTAGTTTTAACGGATGTAGGAGAACCTTTGAAACCAACTGTTTCAGGATCGATTCCTAATTCAGCATTTGTTAAAACTTCAATCTTGTCTTCTTTACATAAGTCAACGATGTTGTCACATTGCATGTAACGAGGTTTGTTCATTCCAGATAATGTTGTGATAACACATGGCAACTTAGCAGTTACGATTTGTTCAACATCTTCTAATGAACGTTTAACAGTAATTGAATCTTCTTTTACTTCTAAGATTTCATCTACATAAGTAACTTGAGGAATATCCAAACGTTCTGCAGTTTGAGGTCCTACCTGAGCAGTATCACCATCGATAGCTTGACGACCAGCAATAACTAAGTCGAATCCTACTTTTTTCAAAGCAGCAGCTAAAGCAATACTTGTAGCACATGTATCAGATCCACCTAATACACGGTCTGTTAATAAAACACCTTTGTCAGCACCCATAGCAACGCCTTCTTTTAACATTTCAGCAGCTTTAGGTAATCCCATTGTCATTACAACAACTTCAGTGTCAGGGTTTTTGTCTTTTAATTCCAATGCAGCTTCCAAACCAGCTAAATCATCAGGGTTTGTGATTGCAGGAACACCGTCACGAATTAACGCACCAGTTTTTTTATCAACTGTGATTTCAGTTGAATCCGGAACTTGTTTTTCTAAAACAACGATTTTCATTTTCAACACCAATTCCTTTCTTACTTCAACATTGCGCCAGAGATGACCATACGTTGTACTTCTGAAGTACCTTCGTAGATTTCAGTGATCTTAGCATCTCTAAACATTCTTTCTACTGGTAAATCACGAGTATATCCGTATCCACCTAATAATTGGATAGCCTTAGTTGTAATTTCCATAGCTGTTTCAGCAGCAAATAATTTTGCTTCAGCAGCTAATTGAGTATAAGGACGACCTTCTTGTTTAGCAGTAGCTGCAGAGTATACTAACCAACGAGCTGCATCTGTTTTTGTTTGCATATCAGCTAATTGGAATTGAGTATTTTGGAATTTAGCGATTGGACGACCAAATTGTTTACGTTGTTTTACATAAGCAACAGCTTCGTCGATTGCACCTTGAGCAATTCCTAGTGCTTGAGCAGCGATACCAATACGTCCACCATCAAGTGTCTGCATGGCAATTTTGAATCCCATACCTTCTTTTCCTAATAAGTTTTCTTTTGGAACACGTACATTGTTGAAAATTAATTCACATGTAGCAGATCCACGAATACCTAATTTCTTTTCGTGAAGACCAAATGTAAATCCTGGAGTTCCTTTTTCAAGAATGAAAGCAGAAATTCCACGAGTACCTTTTGTTTTGTCTGTCATGGCAAAAATTACATATACATCTGCTTCTCCAGCGTTTGTAATGAAAATTTTTGTACCATTGATAACATATTCATCACCATCTAATACAGCTGTAGTTTGTTGTCCAGCAGCATCTGTACCAGCGTTTGGTTCAGTTAAACCAAATGCAGCCAATTTCTTACCTGTACATAAATCTGTTAAGAATCTTTGTTTTTGTTCTTCAGTACCAAATTGAGCAATTGGCCAAGTACCTAATGAAGTGTGAGCTGATAAAACTACACCACTTGTAGCACATGTTTTAGACAATTCTTCAATTGCTAAAATGTAGCATAAATAATCTGCGCCAGCTCCTCCATATTCGCGAGAATAAGGAATACCAAGCATCTTAGCTTGACGCATCACTTCTACAGACTCCTTAGGGAATCTTTCGTTTTCGTCAACATCCGCTGCGTTTTCTTTTACTTCGTTTTGCGCAACTTCTCTGAACAACTTTTGCATCATTAATTGTTGTTCTGTTAAATTGAAATCCATAAATGAAGTTCTCCTTTCCAGTTTTTTTGAACTATTCGAATTAGGACATCGATAGCATGAGAAAGTATGTTAAACTTTTCACACAGTCATATTTTACATACTTTCTTTCACCTCGTCAATGATTTTGTTAATATTTTAACAAATTGTTTCTAATGTCCTATCTTATTAGTATATATTAAGTATTTTTAACATGTGAAATTTTAAACAAGTGGTTGACATCACCTATTTAAAGGGCTAGACTAAGCATGTAAAAGTTAATCTCGATTAGGAGTAGAAAGTAGGTATACAAATGAGAAAAGCTTATATTGTTGCTGCTAAACGTAGTGCAATTGGTACTTTTTTAGGAAGTTTAACAGATGTAGATTTAGCTACTGTCGGAGCAACTGTTTTAAAAGAAACTATTAAACAGGCAAATATTGATCCAGCAAACTTAGATGAAGTTATTATTGGTAACGTAATTGCTGCAGGTTTAGGACAAAATATTGCTCGTCACGTTGCTTTTGATGCAGGAATCCCTGTTGAAGTATGTGCGCAATCAATCAATATGTTATGTGGTTCTGGTTTAAAAGCCGTTATGGAAGCTACACTTCGTATTCAAGCAAACTTTGGTGACTTATATGTTGCAGGTGGTGTTGAATCAATGACTCGTGCTCCATTTATGTTGAGCTACAAAAACCGTACAGGAACTAAGATGGGAGATCAAAAATTAGTAGACGCTATGTTACACGATGGTTTAACAGATGCAATGTATGGAATTCACATGGGATGTACAGCTGACAACATCGCTAAAAAATATAACATTTCTCGTGAAGCACAAGATGAATTCGCATTTGCTTCTCAAGAAAAAGCTTTGGCTGCTATTGCTGCAGGTAAATTCAAAGATGAAATCGTTCCTATTACTTATAAGACTCGTAAAGGTGAAGTTGTATTCGATACAGATGAACACCCTCGTAAAACAAGCTTAGAAAAATTAGCTAAATTACGTCCAGCCTTCAATGCTGACGGAACAGTAACTGCAGGTAATGCATCTGGTATTAATGATGGTGCATCATTTACTATCGTTGCTAGTGAAGATGCTGTTAAGAAATATAACTTAACTCCAATTGCTGAAGTTATCGGATTTGGACAAGGTGGAGTTGACCCACGAGTTATGGGACTTGGTCCAACACCAGCTATCTTAAATGCATTGAAATATGCAGATCTTAAAATTGAAGATCTTGACTTAGTTGAATTGAATGAAGCATTTGCTGCTCAATCATTAGGTGTTATCCACGAATTAGAAGAAGCTACAGGTATGGATCGCGAAGCATTCTTAGCTAAGACAAACGTAAATGGTGGTGCAATTGCATTAGGTCACCCAGTTGGTGCTAGTGGAAACCGTATCTTAGTTTCATTATTATATGAAATGCAAAAACGTAAATCAAAAATCGGTCTTGCTTCCCTATGTATTGGTGGAGGACAAGGTGCCGCTGTTATCGTAAAAATGTGCGATTAATCAATAAGGAGACGCGTTCTCCTTATTTCTTAAGATTCACTTGTGAATTTTTTAATTTGTGATTGATTTTAATCAATCACTATGATAAAGTTTAAAAGGTAAGTAACTTATTAGTCTTACATGGAGGAATATTAATATGACAAAAAAAGTAGTTTTAGCAGGTGCATGTCGTACTGCTATTGGTAAAATGGGTGGAGCTTTAAGTAACACTCCAGCTGCTGATTTAGGTGCTATCGTTATTAAAGAAGCATTGAATCGTGCAGGTGTAAAACCTGAACAAGTTGACGAAGTATTAATGGGATGCGTTATCCAAGCTGCACAAGGACAAAACGTAGCTCGTCAAGCTAGTATCAAAGCTGGTCTACCAATTGAAGTTCCTGCCGTAACATTAAACGTTGTTTGTGGATCTGGTTTAAACTGTGTTAACCAAGCTGCTGCAATGATCAAAGCTGGACAAGCTGATATCGTTGTTGCTGGTGGTATGGAAAATATGTCAATGGCACCATATGCTATGACTAAAGCACGTTTTGGTTACCGTATGAACAACGCTACTATCGTCGATACAATGGTAAACGATGCATTAACTGATGCATTCAACCACTACCACATGATGATTACTGCTGAAAACATCTGTGATCGTTGGAACTTAACTCGTGAAGAATTAGATGAATTCTCAGCTAACTCTCAACAAAAAGCAGAAAAAGCTATGGCTGAACACAAATTCGATGATGAAATCGTACCAGTTCCAGTTAAAGTTAAAAAACAAATCGTTGAATTCAAAGTGGATGAAGGACCTCGTCCAGGAACAACTGTTGAAACATTGGCAAAATTACGTTGCTGCTCTGGTAAAGAAGGCGGAATGGTAACTGCTGGTAATGCTTCAGGTATCAATGATGGTGCTGCTGCAATCGTCGTTATGAGCGAAGAAAAAGCAAAAGAATTAGGTGTTACACCAATGGCTACTTGGGTACAAGGTGCATTAGCTGGTGTTGAACCAGAAATTATGGGTATTGGACCTGTGGCTGCTACTCGTAAAGTTATGGAAAAAACTGGATTAACAGTTGATGATATGGACTTGATCGAAGCTAACGAAGCATTCGCTGCACAATCTGTAGCTGTTGCTAAAGAATTAGGATTCGATATGAGTAAAGTTAACGTTAACGGTGGAGCCGTTGCATTAGGACACCCTGTTGGAGCTAGTGGATGCCGTATTTTAGTTACATTACTTCACGAAATGCAAAAACGTGATGCTAAGAAAGGTTTAGCTACACTTTGCATCGGTGGTGGTATGGGTTGTGCTACTATCGTAGAACGTGATTAATTTATATATAATAACTAACTATACTACTTCTAAAAAGAGATTCAGACAAAACTGAATCTCTTCTTTTTTTCTTACTTTTTACAATTCAACAATTTTTTTGTTATAATCAATTTAAAGGAGTTACTATAACTATGAACACAAATTTAAATCGAATATTATTTATTTTCGCAGGGATATGTTTTATATTCGTATATTTCTCAACAAAGAATTTTACTTATCTACCATTAGGACTCTGTTGCTTAATACTATCGACAAACAAAAAAAGAGAAGACCACTAAGTCTTCTCTATTTTTCGATTTCCTTTAAAATGTTTTCAATCTTATTTCCCTGTTCAAGACTTGTATCTTGAATAAAGATCAATTCAGGCATCTTACGAATCTTGATTTTCTTTGCAACACCGGAACGAATAAATCCTTTTGATTGGTTTAAAACACGCATACCTGCATCATTACGACCTTGTTTTCCAAGGAATGTAACATAAACTTTAGCTTGTGATAAATCATTTGTACATTGTACATCCGTTACCGTGCAAAAACCTAAGTTCGGATTTTTCAATTCAAATTGAAGAATGTGTGAAATCTCTCTTTGAATTGTCATCTCCATACGTTCTGTTTTTAATGACATACTATTCTTCCACTTCCTGATCTTCGAAGCCTTCTATAATATCTCCTACTTTAATATCGTTAAAGTTTTCAATTGTCATACCACATTCGTAACCATTTATAACTTCCTTAACATCATTTTCAAAACGACGTAATGATCCTAGTTTTCCAGTATAAACAACAATACCTTCACGAATCAAACGTACTTTACAATCACGCTTCATCTTACCATCTGTAACCATACATCCGGCAATCGTACCAACCTTGCTAACTTTATAAATCTGACGAACATCCGCCTGACCAATGACAACTTCTTCATATACTGGTGCAAGCATACCCTTCATAGCCGCTTGTAATTCTTCTAAAGCTTTATAAATGATGTTGTGCAAACGAATTTCAACACCTTCTTCTTCCGCTTTTTTACGAATAGCAGCACTTGGACGAATATTGAATCCATAAATAATCGCATTTGAAGCACTTGCCAATAATATATCTGATTCTGTAATAGTACCTACAGTTGAACGGATGACATTGATACGAACATTTCCATCAACTTCTAGCTTTTCCATACTTGCCTTTAAAGCTTCGGCAGAACCTTGAACATCGGCTTTGATCAAGACATTGATTTCTTGAACATCACCTTCATCAATTTTCTTTGCCAAATCTTCCAAAGACATAGCGCTTGTTGAATTACGTTCTTTTTCAATTTGTTTATCTAAACGATGACCCGCAATTTCAGCAGCCTTCTTATAGCTATCATAAGACATGAATACATCACCAGCTCTAGGAACTTCATTTAAACCAATGATTTCTACTGGACAACTTGGTTCAGCATGTTTGATTTCCATACCACGATCGTTTGTCATCTTACGAACACGACCATAAGAAGTACCAACTACAACACTATCTCCAGTATGTAATGTACCACGTTGAACTAACAATGTGGCAACAGGTCCACGACCTTTATCCAACTTGGCTTCAATTACTGTACCAGAAGCATTTGTATCTGGATTAGCTTTTAATTCTTGCATATCTGCCACTAACAACATTGTTTCCAATAATTCTGGAACACCCGTTCCCTTTTTAGCAGATACTTGAGTAAAGATTGTATCTCCACCCCATTCTTCAGGCATAATTCCTAGTTCGCTCATTTCAGACATGATACGATCTGGATTTGCACCTGGCTTATCAATTTTATTTACCGCAACTACAATTGGAACACCTGCAGCTTTAGCATGGTCAACTGCTTCTTTTGTCTGAGGCATCACACCATCATCAGCAGCCACTACGATAATAACGATATCTGTAACTTCAGCTCCACGAGCACGCATAGCAGTAAATGCTTCGTGACCTGGTGTATCTAAGAATGTAACTTTTCTACCTTTTAATGATACCTGATATGCACCAATGTGCTGTGTGATACCACCAAATTCATTTTCAGTTACATTCGCTTTACGAATTGTATCCAATAATGTTGTTTTACCATGGTCAACGTGACCCATGATTGTGACAACAGGAGGACGAGGTACTAATTTAGATTCATCTTCTTCTACATTTTGAAGTTGTTCTTCAATATCATCTTCGTCAACAACAATTTCCTTATGTACTTCTACATTGAAATTCATACAGATCAATTCAATATCCTCATCGGATAACACTGTATTAATTGTTGACATATTCCCCATCATAAATAAGAATTTAATGATTTCAGAACTATTTTTGTGAAGCAACTGTGCTAACTGACCAACAGTAATCGCATCACTATATGTGATTTCCTTTACTGCTTCTTCTTTCTTAGGTGCATTAGACTGATGCGAACTCTTATGCCCTTTTCGATTTGGTTTCTTTTTGTTTTTATTGTTGTTGTTATAAGCCATCGAATCACCTAACCTTTCATCTTTTCGATAATCGCTTTGGCAAAGCCACTATCTACAATCGCAATAGCACTCATCTTTTTATAAGAAACATCATCTAATATAGATGGTTCTACTACTCTATATGGCACATTATAATATGTGCATTTATCCTGAATCTTCTTCATACGGTTTTGCCCGCATAAAGAAGATACAAGTACAAGTTTTGCTTGAGATTTTTGAATACTAACAAGTAAAGAATCACCCTTTGCCACTTTTCCAGCTCGATAAGCTAATTGTATCAAATTCGTAACTTTATTCATTGGTAATAATAGTTTCTAATTCCTGATAAACCTCATCCGGAATTTCAATTTCTAAAGCTCTTTGTAAAGCTTTATTCTTTTTGGCAAGAGCCAATGTTTCTAAGCTTTTAGAAATATAAGCTCCATGTCCATTCTTTTTACCTGTCAAATCGATCTCAACTGTTTTCTCAGGTGTACGTACAACTCGAATCAAATCCTTTTTAGGGAAACGTTCTTGTGTTACGACACATTTTCGCATTGGAATCTTACGCATGAAGCCAACTCCTAGTCATCATAATATTCATCATATTCTTCATAGTCAACATCATCATCCCAGTTATTTTCATCTTCATATTCCTGTTCTTCGATTTCTGCTAACTCTTCATCTGAATAAATAGGTTTCATATCTTCATAGTTAAATTTCTTAACTTCAACCGGTTTCTTTTCTTCTTCAACCTTTTCTTTTTTAGGCTTAGAAGCAACCTCTTCCTGTTTATTTGAAGCATCTGCCATAGATTCGAACTTAGAAGTATATTCTTTTACATCGGCAGCCGTTTTTTCTTTGCGATTTTGTTTTGCAATACGAGCCAATTCTTCCATTTCATCAACTTGTTTTTCTACAACAGAGTTTTCTTCAACTGAATTTTCTTTTTCAAATAAAGTATCTTCAGCATGTTCTTCAACTGCATCTACTTCTTCATCTTCATAAGTGAAATCAGCAACATCAATATTTTCAATTTCTGCTTCATTTGATTTTAATTCATCAATCTTTTGTTGTTGTTTATAAGCACGTTCTTTCGCTTTCTTTTCTTCATACTCTTCTTGCATTTTAGCGCTGATAGCCATGTAGTCGATACCTAATTCCTGCATTTCACTTTCAGATTTGATATCGATTTTGTGGTTTGTTAATTTAACAGCTAAACGTGCATTTTTTCCACGCTTACCAATTGCCAATGACAATTGATTATCAGGAACAACAACGATCAAACCATCTTTGACTGCTTCATTTGGAATGACCGCAACACCAGTACTAGGACTTAATGCATTCGCAATTAATTCACTAATATTATCAGACCATTCAAAAATATCGATTTTTTCACCATTTAATTCATTGATGATTGTTTGTACACGACTTCCACGAGGACCAATACAAGCTCCAATTGGATCAATGTTTTCATTGTGTGAACAAACTGCAATTTTACATCTTTCTCCAGCATCACGAGCAATCGCTTTGATTTCAATGATTCCATTATAGATTTCAGGAACTTCACGTTCGAACAAACGACGAACAAATACTGGAGTAGCACGAGATACTAAGACTTGCGCACCCTTAGTTTCTTTATTTACTTCTGTAATCACAACTAAAATGTTGTCGCCTTCTTTATAATGTTCAGTTGGAATTTGTGCTGATTTTTTCATTACGGCAAATGTTTTACCAATATTTACAATAACAAATTTTTCTTCTACAGTTTCAACAGTACCTAATACCATTTCATCCACTTTGTCACAATATTCTTCGTAAACCAATGCTTTTTCAGCCTCACGAATCTTTTGTTTCATAACATTTTTAGCAAGTACAACAGCAGCACGATCAAAGTCTTTGAAGTCAACTTCTTCTCCTACCATATCACCTAATTGGATGTTTGGATTTTCTTTTTGAGCTTCCTCTAATTCGATTTCTAATTCGTCATCTTCAACTTCTTCCACAACCATACGCTCGTGGTAAATGTGGATTGCGCCATCAACAATGTCAACACGAACATAAGCATCTGGAATTTCGATATGTTTACGGTATGCTTTTGTCAAAGCTTCTTTCAATGCATCTTCAACGATTTCCTTAGTTAATTGACGATCTGTTTCAATACCCTGTAGAGCTTTAGCTAAATCTTCAACTTTAATTTTTGGTTTCATTTTTATTCTCCTATACTTTTACAGCTGTCATTATCAGCTGAATGTTACTCTTTTTGATTGTGATCTTTTTTGTTCTTGTTTTATCACGATAAGAAATTGTCACATCATTTTCTGTAGCTTCAATAAGATCACCAACCACTTGATCTAAACCTTGTTTTGGATCTTTCATCTTAACAAATACATATTTGCCAACAGCTCTTTGAATTTCTTCATCTGTTCTAAGTTCTCTTTCAGCTCCTGGCGAACAAACTTCAAGCATGTATTCATGAGCATACCAGTCTTTTTCATCAAGCATTTGTCCAATTACATCTGAGCAAGATGCACAAGTATCCAAATCCATTGTACCGTCTTCTTTTTCAACCGAAACTCTTAATAATGGTGTGCCCTGATTTGTGATCCATTCAAGATCGTACAAATGACATCCGTTTTCATTAAGAACTTCTTCAATCCATTCTTTAAGATTGTTCATACATTTCTCCTTAGTAGCAAAACAGAAGGAGTGGTACGAACCACTCCTTGAATTTCTATACACATAATTTATAGCACAAAATAACATTATTTGCAACTATTTGTTTTCTTCAAGCTCAACATGTCGAAGAATAATTGTTTTGATTAATTCAGCAGCAAGCTTTGGATCATCATTACATACAATATACTTGTATTGAGATACCATCTTCATCTCATTACTCGCCTTAGCAAGTCTTTGTTGAATGATTTCTTCAGGCTCTGTACTGCGACCACGAATACGCCTTTCCAATTCCTCCATTGAAGGTGGAATAATAAAGATTGAAATCGCATCCGGACACTTTTCTTGTACCTGAATAGCTCCCTGTACTTCAATTTCCAATAAGACATTTTTTCCTTCATCACGTAAACGATTTACTTCTTTTAAAGGTGTTCCATAATAGTTTCCAACAAATTCGGCCCACTCCAAAAGACCACCTTCTTGAATGGCTTTCTCAAAATCTTCGCGACTTGAGAAAAAATAATCTCTTCCGTCAACTTCCCCAGCACGTGGTTTACGTGTTGTCATAGACGTAGAGTAAGCCAAATTTAAACGTTCATCTGTTTCAAAATATTTTCGAATTGTTCCTTTTCCAACACCACTAGGACCACTCAAAATAATTAATAAACCTCTTTGCATGTCAATCTTGCACTCCCTCTTTTCATCCATTTTACAAGTCCAAACCATGTGTGTCAAATTTAATTTAACTATGATATAATTCTTAACAGACTAAGGAGGATTATTATGGCAATTGACGGATTATTTTTATATAATATTCAACAAAAATTAAACGCATATACCCCATGTAAAATTGGTAAAATACAAAATATTAGCGATGAAGAAATATTGATTCATCTACATACACGTAATGAAGGAAATCAAAAGCTGGTGATAAATGTACACTCCAACACAAACCGTGTATATATCGCAAACTTTATTCCCGGCATTCAACCCGAACCATCTAACTTTGTGATGGTCTTAAGAAAACTATGCTCACAAGCTATTGTCGAGTCCTTTGAACAAGTAGGCTTCGACCGCATTTTATGTTTACACCTATCTTGTCGCAACGAATTTCAAGACCTCGTTAAATACGACCTTAACATTGAACTTATGGGAAAATATGCCAATCTTATTTTAGTAAAAGAAGGCATTATTGTAGATGCACTAAAACGCATTCCCGTATATGAAAATGCCAAACGATTCATTCATCCCGGCGCAAAATATGTAGCACCTGCTCAACCGGAAAAGAAAAATCCATTTGAGATTCAGGATGTTGATCTAGATCAAAGTCTAGTCAAACAAATCTATGGCTTTTCTCCATTACTTTCAAATGAATTTATTTATCGTATAAAAAATAACGAAAAATATATCGATATATTAAATGAAATTATCCATTCAAACACTTTATATATCTATAAAAAAGATTTTCATTGTATTGAATTAAAACATTTAAACGAACAATCAAAAACCTATTCGATTATGGAAGGCTTAAATCATTTATATGAAGAAGATGAACAAAAGAAACGTATCAAAGAACAATATGGCGACATCATTCGTACAGTCGATAAAGAAAAGACGAAACAAATAAAAAAACTTCCAAAGCTAGAACAAGCCTTAGAAGATGGAAAAGACTATCATAAATATCAAGAATATGGAGACTTGATCTTTGCGTACATGTATCAAATCAAAAAAGAAAAGACCATCGTCTTACCTTCTTTTGAAACAAATGAAGATGTAAAAATCCCCATTGATATGCGTTATGATCTAAAAACAAATGCCAATAAGTACTACCAGAAATATCACAAAATGAAACGAAGTTTAGTCATTTTAGAAGAACAAATTAAACAATGCAAAGAAGATATTGAATACTATACACAACTTGAAGAACAGCTTCAACATTGCAGCGTATATGATGCCGGAGAAATTCGTGAGGAATTGATCAAGCAGCATGTTTTAATGCCTAAAAAAGAAAACAAAAGAAAAAAGAAGAACAATAAGCCAAATGTTCTTCATCTTGTATTCGATGATTGTGAAATATATGTTGGTAAAAACAACATTCAAAATAACTATGTGACACATCAAATCTCACGCAAAAATGACTTATGGTTTCACGTTAAAGACTATCACGGATCTCATGTCCTTTTAAAAAGTGATGACTTTACAGAACAACAAATCCGGTTATGTGCTCAACTAGCTGCCTATTACTCAAAAGGTAAAGATTCAAGTTCAGTACCTGTTGACTATTGTTTGATTTCCCAAATCAAAAAGGTACCTGGATCGAAGATTGGCTTTGTGACCATGAAATCCAATAAAACAATTTATATTGATCCAGATGAAACTTATCTATTAGATGTCATTAAAAATCATCAGGTAAAGTAAAAGAGATGGAATATCCATCTCTTTCTTTTATCCTTTTACTTCAATAGTTGAACCATCAGGTCCTGGTGTATTTTTCAAGTAATCAATGATTTCTTGACGCTTGTCAGCTTTACAAGGTTTACATGCGATATGATCCATATCTTTTGAAACCAAAGCTTCAGCCATACCACTACATCCAGGGAATCCACAACCACCACAGTTATAACCAGGTAGTAATGATGTTACTTTTTCAACACGTACATCCGCTTCTACTTTTAAATATTTGTCGGCAACACCTAGACCTAAGCCAAGTACTGCACCAAGTACAAGCATCATAATTACGGCTACGATTACCATATTTATTCTCCCTTCACTTGATTGTGAGCCGGATTGTTTGTACACGCAAAATCTTTACATCCATCACAATCCGCTTTTAAATCTTCACACCCTTTTGGTTTGGGTGTTTTTTTATTCATTAAATACAAAACAATATAGATAGCGACTAGTGCGCCAAAAAACAATATTGCGAATAAATATCTCATTATACAATTCCTGTAAAGCAAGAGAATGCCATAGCCATGATGGCAGCAACAATCAAGGCGATTGGATTACCAACGAAGGCTTTTGGAACTTCACTTTGTTCTAATCTTTCACGAATTGTAGAGAAAATGAATAATACAAGGGCAAATCCTAATGGAGTACCAATTGAGTATACTAACATTTGTGCAAAATTATAACTATTAGAAATATTTACTAAACATACATTTAATACTACACAGTTTGTAGTGATCAAAGGTAAGTAAACACCTAAAGATTTATAAAGAGCAGGACTTGTCTTTTTAATGAACATTTCTGTCAACTGAACTAAAGATGCGATTACTAAGATAAATGTAATCAAATCCATAAATTCAAGTTGTAAAGGTACAAGTACTAAATAATAAAGTGCATATGTAACTAATGCAGCAACAACGATAACGAAGACAACGGCAACACCCATACCAATAGCTGAGCTTTTCTTTTTAGAAACACCCATGAATGGACACATACCTAAGAATTGAGTTAAGATAACGTTATTTACTAATACACTCGTTACTAAAAGTGCCATTAATTCACCCATCTTACTTTTCCTCCTTTGTTGCAGCTTCTTCCTTAGCCGTTACATGTTGTTTATAAGCACCAACAGCGGCTGCTAAAACCGCAAATGTAATGAAGGCTCCAACACTAGATCCAAAAATACTTACAGTGAAGTTTTCTGGAATGATGTGTAGATTTAGCCAAACTTGAGCTTCATTAAATGGGTTTACCACTTTAATGCCACCTGTCGAAATCAATTCACGAATAAATGACATCGCAAGTACTGCTAGAGTATATCCTAGACCCATTCCTAAACCATCTAAAGCTGAATCTAAAACCCCATTTTTACTAGCGAAAGCTTCTGCACGACCCAAGATAATACAGTTAACTACGATCAACGGAATGAATACACCTAAACTTGTATTTAAGCTTGGCGCATAAGCTTGGATCAACATTTGAATAATCTTAACTAATGTTGCAATAATTACAATATAAACTGGAATACGAATTTCATCTGGTGTAATTTTACGAACACATGAAATAATTACGTTTGACATAATCAATACGATAATAACACTGACACCCATACCAATCGCATTATTTACAGTTGTAGTGATGGCTAGTGTTGAACAAATTCCTAAGAATAATGAGAATACTGGGTTATCTTTAATTAAACCCGCTTTAAAGTTTTCAAAACGATTCATCTAGATAACCTCCTTACTTTAATTTATCGACAAGTTTTGCCGCTTCATGAATACCACTAACAACAGGACCAGAAGAAACAGTCGCACCAGAAATCGTATCCAATTCTCCTGTCGCATCTTTGCCTTCTAGGGATTTCTTAAATGGAGCTTCAGTTACTTTTGAACCTAAGCCTTTTGTATCTCCATTGCTGATGGCATTGTATTTATCAATCTTCTTTGTATCTTTATCAATAGATACCAAGAATACAGTTCCTTCTTTATATCCACTAACACTCATATTAAAGATATAAACATTTTTATATTCATAAACCCTTTGTACAGTTTTTGAATCCAAAGTTTTATCAACCAATTTAAAATCATCCGAATTTGCATCTGGATACATAGCTATTAATGATTCTTTTTCTTGTCTTTCGTTATTTTCAGCAATAACAGGAGCTGTCATTTGGTTCGCAAATGCTAAAGCACCTCCCGCAACAGCTGAAACGATAGCCAAGAATAATCCTAAATGTACAATCTTGTTCATAGAGTTACCTCCATAGTTTCAACAACTGCAGCTGTTTCAGGAACAGTATCTACCTTTTGAATAGAGCTTGCTGCATAGAAACTGATTGCTAAACCAATCAATGCTAAACAAGCACATACGATTCTTGATTTTTTAACCAATTCCAATTGTTTTCCATCAAAACAAGATTCAATCCATGGAGTAAACATATTCATCAATAAAATTGAATATAAACATCCTTCTGGAAGATTGGCTTTTAAACGAATCAATGTAGTTAAAATAGCTGCACCCATTGCGAATACAACACGACCACTTGCACTTGTTGGACTTGTTACTGGGTCTGTCAACATAAATACAGCACCAAAAATAACACCACCAGTTAATAGGTGTAATAATGGATACCAAATAAACGCTGGAATACCATTGTATGAATCAATTCCAGTAATTAAAGCTACAACAGCAGTTAATACAAAGATAGTTCCTAAATATACAGCTGGAACTCTCCAGTCGATGATTTGGCGAACAGCTAATACTACACCAATAATCAAAATCAAGATTGAGAATGTTTCACCAATAGATCCAGGATAAGTTCCTAGAGCTAAACCTGCAAATCCACCATACTGAGATAAGAATGAATCTAATACAGAAGCATTTGCTGGTAACCAATGGTAAGCACTCGCAATTACTGTAGTTGGTGTAGCTTGTGTAATCAATCCAACACTAACACCAGTAAATGCTTGTAAAATTACAGCACGACCTACAGCTGCTGGGTTGAAGATATTTTGTCCAAAACCACCAAATAATAATTTAGCTAATACAATTGCGAAAATAGTCGCAATAATAACCGCATAACAAGACATATTAACAGGTACCATCAAAGTTAAAATGATAGCTGTAACCCATCCAAATGAGCTCTTTAAGAAAGTTTTAATATCTTTCTTCATAATCTTTGCGAAGATGGATTCGCAAACGAATGTTGTAATTAAAGAACAAGCTAATAAAAGAACACAATGCAAAGCAGCGCTAGCACCCCATGCAGATGCATAATAAATAACAGCTGCTACAAACACAACAAGTAAACTTAAAGATAATTCTTTCATGATACGTTGTGTTGACAAGTTATTCTTAATGCTTGGACTTACATGAAAAGTAAATTTCATTTGAATCCTCCCTACTTTTTCTTAAGCATAACAATACGTTTTGCCTTACGAACATTTTCAGTTACATCAATATGAGATGGACAAATATAAGTACACATTCCACATTCGATACAACTCATAACGCCACGTTTTGACATTTCATCAACGTCATTTGCCTTCAATGCAGCTGTAATTCTTACTGGCTGTAAACCACTTGGGCAATGATCACTACATTTACCACAACGTAAACATGCGATCGCATCATCATTGGCAGCTGGAAGTACAGTTAATGCATTCATAGCACGATCAACGACAAACATATCATTGACAATTGTTTTACCCATCATAGGTCCACCTGAAATCAAGCGAACTGTATCTTGTGTATATCCTCCACAAGCTTCAATGATTTCGCTTACTGGCATACCTACAGGTACACATACATTGTGTGGATCTTTTACGCATTCACCACTCACTGTTAAATTCTTTTGTGTGATGGCTTCCCCTTTTTCAAAGGCTTTCGCAATAGCGATGGCACTTGAAGCATTACCAATGATGGCGCCGGCTTCAGCTGGTAATCCACCATATTCTTTATGCAATACTTCACGAACTAGAACACGTTCCCAACCCATTGGGTAAACATCAGGGACTGGATAAACCTCAACACCAGCTGCATCTGTCAATGCAGATTTAACTTTTTCAATTAAATCAGGGTGAGATTCTTTGATACAAATGTAAACTGTTTTGGCTTCAGCCATCTTCTTCATGATTTTAGCACCTGTAACTAAATCTTGTGCATCATCCATGACAGAGCGGTAATCGGCTGTGATATAAGGCTCACATTCAACGGCATTGATCAATACATAATCAACTCCATCTGGTTTCATATATTTTACATAGGTTGGAAAACCAGCTCCACCTAAACCAACAATACCTGCATTCTTTACAAAATCAACACACTCTTGGCGAGTTGCACTTTGCCAGTCTAATGGCGCAAAAGATTGAACTTTGGTTTGTTTAAAATCGCATTCAATCACCATGTGATTTTGTGGACGCAAAGAATTGTGCATACGCTTAACAATTCCTTTGTAAGTTCCAGAAACACTTGAATAAATTGGCACATAAAAACCTGACTTTGTTTCAGCCAGTTTTGTTCCAACTGATACAGTATCTCCCTCTTCAACAAGAATATCAAAGTCTAAAGTACGTCCTGCAACTAAAGGAATATAAACTTCCTTTTTAGGCATAAGATGTAACAATTCAGACTTTTCTGTCAATTCTTTTTTACCAGGGATATGCTGTCTCATTGGTCCTAAAAATAGTGACATATAAATCCTACCTCCCATTTATACTAGTTAATCATAGGCCTTTTTTTTCACAAGTTCAAGATTTTTTTGACAATTTCCCATAATTTAGGTAAGTACTTACATTTACATTAAAGTCAATTCATCATATAATACTTCTATGCAAAAAAATAAGTCTATATTATCGTGGCTCATCCTATCGATTTGTTTTCTAATCTTTATAAGTTCTGTCATATTCTTCGTTCAAAACAAAGACAATAAAACAACAGAAGCCCTAAATGTTACACTAACAGATGTTGGCTTTGACACGCCCATCACTCTAAATTGCTCATGTTCACAAGCAGATTTTGCGAAATATACAAAAATCTTACGAAAGACATTTAAAGAAAACAACAAACGATTCGACCAATACCATGCCTATAAAAATATGAATAACCTATATACTTTAAATCATGAAGCATATGAACATCCCGTTCAAATGGATTCTACCTTTATTGATTGTTTAAAACTAGCTATAAAGATGCAGTGTGAAAACCCACAATTTGACATCAGTCAAGGAAGCCTATTAAATTTATGGCATGATGCTAGAGAAAACACACAAGTTCCACCAAGTGATGACAAAATTCAAGAAGCCTTAAAACATATTGATCTAAATAATATTCAAATTAATAAAAATGAAGTATCCTATTTGGATTCTGAATTATCCATTGATCTAGGTGCGATTGCCAAAGGCTATACAGCCCAGCTTGCCAAAGAAGCATTAAATAAAGCCGGATTAAAAAACGGCTATATCAATGCCGGAGGTAATGTTGTCTTACTTGGTGAAAAAGAAGATGGATCCAATTGGAAGATTGGTATTCAATCTCCTGATTCAAATGATGCTCTTGTTCAATATGAAACAAAAAAAGCCACATGTTTAGTCACAAGTGGAGATTACCAAAGATATTTTACCTACAAAAATAAAAAGTATTCCCATATTATTGATCCACAAACCGGTTATCCTGCAAACTATGTTCGTAGTGTTACCGTCATCACAAAAGACTCAGGCAAGGCCGATGCCTTAAGCACAACCTTATTTTGTATGAGTGTCAAAGATGGAATGAAATATCTATCTACCCTTGATTATGATGTACAAGCTATATGGATTGTGGATAAAGATACAGATATTAAAGCAGATCTTGAAACGAAAGATTATAAAATAATCACAACAGACAAAATTAAAAATAGAGTAACTCTTGTCGATTAGAGTTACTCTTTTCATTTACATATTAGTCATGTAATACGTGATTACAACGATCACACAATCCATCTTCATTTTCAGATTCTGTATAGTTCCAGCAACGAGGACATACATGACCTGTAGCCTTTTCTACTTTAACCTGACAAACTTCGAATTGTTCTAATTCATCATTTGTGAATGATACTTTAGATACAATGAACCATTGCGCTGCATTACTCAATACACGATCCATGATTTCTTTTTGTGCATCACTTACATGTAATACAACATGTGCTTCTAGTGATTTACCGATTAAACCTTGAGCACGAGCATTTTCAAGTGCTTTGAAGACATCCTTACGAACTTTGAATAATTCTTCCATATCCACTTTGATTTTATCAACATCAAAATCTAATTCTAAGTCTTTGAATGTAGTTAAATGGATACTTTCTTCATCAAAGTGCATATAGTCATTGACTTCTTCACAAGTATGAGCCAAGATTGGAGCCCATAATTTAGTCATCACTTCAACGGCATTATAAAGTACAGTTTGAACTTGACGACGAACTGGTGCATCTTCTTTTTCAATATAAAGAATATCCTTCGTGTAATCTAAGTAGTAAGCTGATAATTCGTTTGTCATTAAGTTTGTCAAATATGTAACAACATCTGAGAAACGATATTCATTATAAGCTTTTCTACAGTAATCTACGGCATCTTTTAATTCAGTTAAAATATATTGATCCAATTCACTCAATTCATTGAAGTTTACACAATCTTTTGCAGTAAATTGTTGATTATCTAAGTTTGCCATTAAGAAACGTAATGTATTACGTACTTTACGATAGTTTTCACTAACTTGTTTCAAGATCTTTTGACCCATTGAAACATCAGCTTGATAGTCTACACTACATGCCCATAAGCGTAAGATATCTGCACCATATTTCTTAGTGATTTCACTAGGTGCAACGGCATTCCATTGAGATTTAGACATCTTAACGCCTTTTTCATCCATAACGAAACCATGTGATAATACTTGTTTGTATGGAGCTTTACCATGAACAGCAGTACCTACGATTAAACTTGAGTTGAACCATCCACGATATTGGTCACTACCTTCAAAATATAAGTCAGCAGGATAACCTAAGCCACGATCCATCATAGCTCCTGTATGACTTGATCCTGAGTCAAACCAAACATCCATAGTATCTGTTTCTTTACGGAAGATTCCATTTGGAGAATGTTCATTCGTATATCCTTCTGGTAATAAATCTTTAACATCTCTTTCAAACCAAACGTTTGATCCATATTCACCAACTAATTCAGCTACGTGATCAAAGATTGCTTGATCCATGATTGGAGTATCATCTTCACCATAAACAATTGGAATTGGAACACCCCAAGCACGTTGACGAGAAATACACCAGTCATTACGATCGGCAATCATATTGTGCATACGTTGTTCACCCCAGGCAGGTACCCAAGATACAGAGTGAATTTGTTCTAATAATTCATCACGAATTTGATCAATTGACGCAAACCATTGTGTTGTAGCACGGAAAATAATTGGTTTTTTAGTACGCCAGTCATGTGGGTATGAGTGCGTGATGAATTGAAGTTTTAATAATACACCCAATTCATCTAATTTTTGAGTGACAGTCTTGTTGGCATCTTCTACATATTGACCTGCAAGCCATTCTCCAACATCATCCATCATGCATCCTTGTGCATCTACGTTACAATATACTGGCAAACCATATTTCATACCAATATTAAAGTCATCCACACCAAATCCAGGTGCTGTATGAACACATCCAGTACCAGCATCGGCTGTTACGTGATCTCCACACATCAATAAACTTTCTCTTTCTGGATATAATGGGTGAGTACAAGTAATATATTCAAATTCTTTACCTTTGAAAGTTTTTAAAACATCACGTTTTTCAACTTCAAACTTATCACACAATTCTTCAACCATGCTTGAAAGCATAATCAATTTACCCTTTTCTGTATCCACTAATGAATAATCAAAATCAGGGTTCACACTGATTCCTAAGTTTGCAGGAATTGTCCAAGGTGTTGTTGTCCAAATGACGAAGTTGCAATCTGTATCTAATACGCCTTTTCCGTCTTTAACGGCAAATTTAACATAAATTGTTGGACTCTTAACATCTTTATATTCAACTTCCGCCTCAGCTAAAGCTGATTCACTACTTGGTGACCAATAAACTGGTTTTAATCCTTTGTAGATCAAACCTTTCATAGCCATCTTTCCAAAGATTTCAATTTGGTGTTTTTCAAAACCCTTTTGAAGAGTGATATAAGGATGATCATAATCTCCAATAGATCCTAAACTTAAGAATCCAGCTTTTTGATTAGCTACTTGTTTTAGAGCATAGTCATAACAGATTTTTCTAAATTCAGCAATCCCCATTTTTTTACGGTCATAACCCAATTTAGTAACCGCAGTTTCAATTGGTAAACCATGAGTATCCCATCCAGGAATATATGGTGTGTTATATCCTTCCATAAAGTGAGATTTTATAATGACATCTTTTAACACTTTATTTAAGGCATGCCCTAAGTGGATATCCCCATTGGCATAAGGAGGACCATCATGTAACACAAATGATTCTGCTCCTTCTCTTCTTTCTAACATCTTTTCATACAATTTTTCATCTTGCCAGCGTTTCTGGAAACCAGGCTCTTTTTTAGTCAAATTTCCACGCATTTCAAATGCCGTTTTAGGCATATGAAGAGTTTCTTTGTAGTCCATACTTTATCTCCTTTTCAAAATAAAAAAAACGTCCTAATAAAAGGACGTAATAAACACGCGGTACCACCTTAATTCATAGTTTACACTATGCACTTTGATGAGATAACGGATCATCCGGATCAAACTACTATAATTTCGTAAGATCAGCTCAAAAGGGATACCTAAATTCTTATTCATACAATGTTTCACCAAATTTCATTGCTCTCTTAAATCCTAACGAATAAAGGCGTGTCTTTATCTTAGCTAAATATATTGATCAAAGTTCAAAACAAGTCTTCCCTTTTTTGTGGTTGAAATAACCTCTTTAAACTGGAATCGACCTGTCTTTCTGATTGACACGAAATCATTATTGCACAATTGTAAATTTTGTTCAAGTACCACATCATTAACTTTCACAAATCCAGCATGAATCTTTTTTAATGCTTCACTTCTTGAACAATGTGACAATTGAGCAATAATACTATCTAAACGTAGACTGCTGCACATGATACGTATTTCTTTTTTATTACTTTTTGTGATTTCATAATCCAAACACTCTTCAAAACATACATTACACTTACCAATCTGCGTACAATTATCGATAATATATTTTGAAATTTTTTCTTTGCAAAAAATATATAAGTCATCTTCTTGTACAATTAAATCGCCAATGACACTTCTTTCAATACCCGAATGCATTAAACATCCTAGTAAATCAGAGTGTGTTAATGTTTTGAATTTTGAATTGTATGTGGCATGAAGACAAACACAATCACTAAAACCCTCATATCCTTCGGGTATAAAGCATGCGATTTTTCTTTCTGCCTCATCATAGCCCCCATCAAATACAAGATGAATATTTTTAGGTACCATATTCTGAAGAATAGCTTGTTCAGAAATCGATAAAAAATAGGTCATGATCAGCCTATTTTGTTTTTGAAAGATACGAATCTGATCTTTCATCTGCGAAATAAACACCTCATGACCTACCATAAATGAGCTCATTAAAAGTAAATATTAGTCTTCATCTTCGAAGTCATCAGGACTTCCTAATGAAATAGTTCCTTGTACACCTATTTCAGCTGGAGAACATAAAATTACGTTCTGACCAATTTTCTGAATTTTACCATCAAGTGCATATACAACACCTGTTAAAAAATCAATAGTACGTTGTGCATAGTCACGATCTAGCTTGTGTAAATTAACTACAACAGCACGACCTTCTTTTAAACGTTGTCCTACTTCCTCAGCTTCTCCAAAGCTTCTTGGTTCAAACAATACCATTTTTGTATTTGAATTCAAAGAAGTTGTGTTCGTACGAGCTTTTGGTCTCTCATAACGACTTTGAGGTTCTACTTCTTCTACCTTTTCAGCTTGTGGTGCTTCTTGATAATCGTCTTCTTCTTCGATTGGAGCAACGAAGTCTTTTACTTTATCCATAAATCCCATGGGAAAAACCTCCTTAACGAACATAATTATAGCACAAAGAATGACTTATTCAAACTTATATTCTTTTTTTTATTTCCAATTAAAAGACATGCCAATTTGACATGCCTTTTTACGAATATATAAAACTAGATAGGGATAAATCAACCTTTAAAAGTCATAGGGATTT
>NZ_CATVYQ010000010.1:0-46067 GCF_958348295.1 uncultured Holdemanella sp. | reverse complement strand
TTTTTTACTGTATGCGCTTACAGTCGATTGAAAAAAATAAGGTCCCTTCGACCTTATTTAAAATGTTCGTATGCAATGCTATTTATTTTCGCCATTACATCTTCCCCTTTATCACCTAAACTTGTTAATACAACTATACTATATGGTGTTTCGCATTCTACAAAGCCGACACTATTCAACGCATAATCATACATACCATATTTTTGTGGCATTCCCTGTTGAATATCTCGATCTAAATATTCTTGCGGCTCTGCTTTTTTCATGTTGTCTACCAATCCTTGATACTCATCTTTATGAGCATATAAATACGTAATAACATCATTCATTGTATTTGCGGTTGAAACATTATCCTCCGAATAATAATTATCACTAATTGAACTTGTATACTTAGTCATGGCTTCCTTATATTCTTTCCATCCGCCTAGATTTTCAAACAATATATGACCTGCATCATTATCCGAATAAACAATTGATGCATCCAATAATTCACTTAATGGTATTTGACTTCCAATCGCATAATTTGAACTAATGACTCCTGCATCCTCATGCATATATCCACTATATGGTAAAGTCGATTCCATAGTATAATCACCACTATTTACTTTATCATAATATAACATTGCCAATGGAAGCTTATATATACTTGCCGCAATAAATTCCTCATTTTCATTCATACTATATTTAATATTGTGCTTTAAATCCGTAATACAATATGACACACTTTCATGATCAATGTTATTTTCTTGGAAATACACTTCTATTTCCTTCGCTAAAGCCATATCTATATATTTACTGTTATCTTCATTCTTTACTTCTGTACTTTGATCTTCCTCTATTTCACTCACAGATGTAAATGCCTTCTTTTTTGTACTATTTATTTCAGAAGCAAACATACAAAGTGCAATTAATATAATAGATAATAAAGAAATGATTACGATTTTATTTTTCTTATCCATAAATAGACCCTTCCAAACTATGAAAAAGAGTCTATTCAGACTCTTTTATATTAATGTTTAAAATGACGAACTCCTGTAAATACCATCGCTATACCATGTTCATTACACTCATCAATTGAAAGTTGATCTTTGATTGATCCACCTGGCTGAATGATTGCGGTAACACCCGCTTTGATGGCTTCCTGTACAGTATCTGGCATTGGGAAGAATGCATCACTTGCTAAAACTGAACCCTTTGCTTTTTCTTCAGCTTGTTCAATCGCAATCTTTGCAGCACCAACACGATTCATTTGTCCAGCACCAACGCCAACTGTCATATCATTCTTAGCTAAGACAATCGCATTGGATTTTACATGTTTAACAACTTTCCATCCAAACAACAATTGTTTGATTTCTTCTTCAGTTGGTTTACGATTTGTTACACATTTTAAATCTTCTTCGTTAATTATATGTTGATCCATTTCTTGAACCAATAGACCATCGTTAACATTTGTATATTTTAGCGCACTTGAAACAGATAAGCTAGTATCTAATTTCATTAATCGAATATTTTTCTTACGAGTCAAAATTTCCAATGCTTCCTCAGAAAAATCTGGAGCAATGATGATTTCCAAGAAAATCTTTGATAGTTTTTCTGCTAATCCTTTTTCAACTTTTGCATTCAAAGCTACAATACCACCAAAAATTGAAATTGAATCCGCTTCATAAGCTTTATCCCAAGCCGCTTCAATATTTTCACCAATACCAACACCACATGGATTCATGTGTTTTACACCAACAGCCGCATATTGACCCTCAAAATCCTTTAAAATTTCAATAGCTGCATTGCCATCCTGAATATTGTTGTAAGACAATTCTTTACCATGAAGCTGAGTTGCATTTGCCAAAGAATATTGAGGATTCATGCCCTTATAGAAAGCAGCCTTTTGGTGAGGGTTTTCACCATAACGCAAGTCTTGAACCTTATCAAAAGTAATTGTCATACTTTCCGGGAATTCTTCATGTGTTTTCTTAGTTAAATAATCAGCAATCATCGCATCATAACGAGCTGTATGACGGAATACTTTTGCAGCTAAGCGCTCACGCGTTTCTAATGTTGTTTCATGATTTTCTCTAATTTCCTCAAGAACCTTATCATAATCTTTTGGATCACAAAGAACTGGAATACTTTGGTAGTTTTTAGAAGCACTACGAAGCATACTTGGACCACCAATATCAATGTTTTCAATAATTTCTTCGTGTGTTACACCAGGTTTTAACACTGTTTCTTTGAAAGGATATAAATTCACACAAACTAAATCAATATACTCAATACCTAATTCTTTTAATTGACGTACATGATCTGGATTTGAACGAACACAAAGCAACGCACCATGAACTTTTGGATGTAAAGTTTTTACACGACCATCCATTATTTCAGGAAAACCAGTGACATCACTAATCCCAATTGGATGGATTCCTGCTGCTTCTAAAGCTTTTTTTGTTCCTCCAGTAGAAATAATTTCATATCCACAATCTACTAGCCCCTGTACAAATTCAACTAAACCTGTTTTATCAGATACGCTCACTAATGCTCGCTTCATTCTTTTTCCTCCTCAATACTTTTTGCGACTTGTTCAATGACTTGCCAGAACAAATCATATTCCATCGCATGTACATGCGATTCTAATGTTTCTAAATCCCAAGATGGATTGATTGCTACTCTTTCCTGACGAATGATAGGTCCTGTATCCACACCTTCATCTACGAAATGAACAGTGACTCCTGTTTGTGCTACTTTTGCCTCATATGCATCCGCAATACTATGAGCTCCTGGAAATTCAGGTAAATAAGCTGGATGCAAATTGATAATACGATTTGGATACGCACTCAATAAAGTGTGTCCAATAAAACGCATATATCCACTTAATACAATCAAATCCACCTTTTTTTCTTTTAATACTTCTAATATAGCTGCTTCATAACCCGCTTTACCATCATATCCCTTAGGATTAAAGTAAAACTCTTCAATTCCATGATTACGCGCACGAATTCTTGCGTACGCATTCTCTTTATCAGCTATCAAACAAGCACAATTCACATGCAAAGATCCATCTTCAATATGCGACAAGATTGTTTCAAAGTTAGTCCCCGAACCACTCGCAAATACTGCAATATTTACCATTGAACATCTACCTGTCCTGTTTCAGTTACTTTACCAACCACATAGCTAGGCTCATTGATTTCATTTAATACAGCTTGGACCTTTTCAACATCCGCTGGATCTACAGCCATCACAAAACCAAGTCCCATATTAAATACGTTATACATTTCTTTTGTTGAAATATCTCCATTTTTCTGGATCAAATCAAAGATTGGAGGCTTTGGAAAAGCTTTAGTATCAATTTTAACACCCATACCCTCTTTTAACATGCGAGGTACGTTTTCATAGAATCCACCACCTGTAATGTGGCTACAAGCCTTTAAAGTAATTCCATTGGCTTTAATATGTTTTAATGCTTTTACATAAATCTTTGTAGGAGCTAACAATGCTTCTCCCAAAGTTTTCCCTAATTCATCATAATAAGTATTTAAAGATTCTTTTGTAATATCAAATACATTACGAACCAATGAAAAACCATTACTGTGAACCCCTGTTGAAGGTAACCCAATTAATACATCTCCTACATTAAGGTCTTTACCAGTGATCATATCTTTTTTATCACAAACACCAACGGCAAAGCCTGCTAAATCATAATCATCTTCTGGCATTAAACCTGGATGTTCAGCTGTTTCTCCACCAATCAAAGCGGCTTCAGATTGTAGGCATCCCTCAGACACACCCTTAACAATATCTGCAATTTTTTCAGGAACATTCTTTCCACATGCGATATAGTCCAAGAAAAATAATGGTTCTCCACCTGCACATGCAATATCATTTACACACATTGCTACGGCATCAATACCGATAGTATCATGCTTATCCATGACCATCGCAAGTTTAACTTTCGTACCACAACCATCTGTACCAGAAAGTAATACTGGCTCTTCCATATCTTTAATTTTGGATAATGAGAAAGCACCAGAGAAACCACCAAGTCCTCCTAATACTTCTGGACGCATTGTTTTCTTAACATGCTCCTTAATCAATTCAACAGATTTATATCCTGCCTCTAAACTAACGCCTGCTGCTGCATAATGTTCTGCCATATTCTACTCCTTTACCTCATCTTTATAATCTTGTAACTCTTCTGGATATTCACCTGTACAACAAGCTAAACAACTTGTTTCAGGCACACATTTTTTGAAATCCTCTACACTTATAAAACGTAACGAATCCACTTGGAACAACTGTTTCATTTCATCTACCGAATAATTGAAAGCAGCTAAATCTTTTTGTGTCGTTGAATCCGCTCCATATAAACAAGGATATTTCAACATTGGCGAAGCAATTCGTAAATGCACTTCTTTTGCCCCTGCCTCTTTTAATAGCTGACAAATTCTACGTGATGTAAAACCTTTTACAACACTATCATCCACTAGATATACACTCTTATCTTTAACAACTGAACTGATCGCATTTAAGCGAACTCGCATACCTTGCATTCTTTGCTGCTGTGTTGGACGAATAAATGTAGATCCAATATAACGGTTTTTAATCAATCCTGTTTCATATGGAACATTTAGTGTTCTGGCAAAACTAGCCGCTGCACTTAAAGCTGAATCAGGAACACCTACGACAATATCTGCTTTAATATCTTCTTCTTTTGCTAAATAGTAACCACATTGTTTTCTAACTTCATGTACTGTAGAACCATTATGAATACTATCCGGTCTTGAATAATATACATATTCTAAAGCACAAGCTTTAGTTTCAGTTTTTTCAAAAATTTGACTTGATTTAATTCCTGTACGATCAAAACAAATTAATTCACCTGGATTTACTTCACGAACAAATTCTCCTCCAAGAATTGGGAACGAACAAGTTTCACTACTAATACAATAACCATCACCTACTTTGGCAATGTATAAAGAACGAATTCCATGCGGATCTCTTACTACATATAAATGATCTTTTGTGATGACCATAAATGTATAGGCCCCACTCATCATTCGACAAGCCTTCTCAATCTTTTCTTCAAAAGAACCTGGATTCAATTGAATCAAATGCGCTAACAATTCGGAATCACTAGTTCCTTGGAAAATCAAGCCTTCATTTTCTAACTTTGTTCTTAATGAAATCGCATTTGTGATCATACCACTTGATACGACCGCAAAATATCTTTGATGACTACGCACCATGATAGGTTGAACATTTTCTAATTGAGAATCATTTTTTGTTGCCATGCGAAGTTGACCAATCGCAATATCACCATTTAAAGAATCTAATGTATCCTGTTTTAAATTTTCTGATAACAGGCCAAGCCCTTTTTTACAAACAACATTATTTCCATCACTTATAGCCAAACCAACACCATCTTGTCCACGATGTTGAATCGCATGCATTGCTAAATAGATATTCTGGGCGGCTTGTTCAACGTTGAACAAGCCTACGATTCCAGAAGAATCTTGAACTACCTTTTGCATCGCCATTTTACTTCACCTGCTTATGTGTAAAGTAACGAACACCATTTGCGAAAATATCTTGGTCTTTATTTCCTGCAATATTCTGGAATAAACCTCTTTCATAACGTTCGCTATGACCCATTTTACCAAAGATTTTTCCATCTTCAGAGAAGATACCTTCAATAGCCATACTTGAACCATTCAAGTTGTCTTTTCCATCCATTGTTGGAACACCCTTTTCATTTACATATTGTGTCGCAACCTGACCATTTTCAATCAATTTATTTAACACTTCTTCACTCGCAACAAATTTACCTTCACCATGACTAACAGCCACTGAATATACATTTCCTGCTTTCATGCCAGCAAGCCATGGAGAAGCATTGCTTGTAATGCGCGTACGTGCAATATGCGAAACGTGGCGGTTGATATTATTTCTAAATAATGTTGGATTTTCTGCATCCAATTTTTCAATATCACCATAAGGCAACAATCCAGATTTAATCAATGCTTGGAATCCATTACAGATACCTAAAATCAATCCATCATTTGCACGCATTGTATCAATTGCTTGTGCAATCTTTGGATTTCTTAATACATTCGCAATAAATTTACCTGAACCATCTGGTTCATCACCACTACTAAATCCACCAACAATCATCAAGATTTGAGCTGAACTGATCTCTTCAGCCAAAGTTTCAATACTCTTTTGAATATTTTCAACCGTTAAGTTATTAAATACAACTTGTTTTACTTCTGCACCAGCACGTTCAAACTTAGCTGTTGTATCAAATTCACAGTTTTGTCCAGGGAAGATAGGAATAATTACTTTTGGTTTTTCCACCACAACCTTAGACATAGGTACTTCAACATCATTTAAAGGTGTTTCTAACGTTTCTTTTCCTTCATCCACAATCATTGGATAAATTTCACCATAACGTTTTGTCCAAGCCTTTAATGCATCTTCGATTTCAACTGTTTCCTCATTTAATACAATTTTAGAATCATCATTTAAGATACCAATCAATTCTAAATGTTCATCTTGAATACTTTCTGTAGCTTCAACAATCATTGAACCCAAATTGAATCCATATACATCTTCTTCTGTATTGATTGCAACACCGACTTTAGATCCAAATGCCATCTTCGCAACAGTTGCTCCTAATCCACCAAATTTAATTGTGCTTGCCGCAACAATCTTCTTTTCCTGCATCAATTTATGAACTGTTTCAAAGTTTTCTTTCAATTGTTCATAGTTTGGAACATGATTCTTAACCGGTGTATGTTTTACTAAGTATACATAGTCTCCAGGATTTTTGAATGAAGCAGATACGATATTATCTGTTTTCGCTGTAGTTACCGCAAATGTGATTACTGTTGGAGGTACATGAATATCTTTATACGTTCCACTCATAGAGTCTTTACCACCAATACTTGGTGTTTCAAATGCTAATTGTGCATCAATCAAACCTAATAATGCTTCAAATGGTTGTCCCCATTTTTGTGCATCTGCACCTAAGTGCTCAAAATATTCCTGATTTGATAAACGACACTTCTTATAGTCAGCACCCAATGCTGTAATACGAGCTAATGCTTCAACAACTGAATAACTAGCACCTAAATATGGAGAATATTTAGATACTTTTGGATCATATCCATATGTCATAACAGAACATGTGTTTGTCATTCCATGAACTGGTAATTTTTGTACAGAACCTTCTTCTGGAGTTAATTGATATTTACCTCCAAAAGGCATCAATACTGTACTCTTTCCGATTGAAGCATCAAACATTTCTGCCAAGCCAATCTGACTTGCAACATTCGCATCTTGTAATACTGTATTTAAATCTGATTTAACTGCATCAAATGGATGTTCATCATATTCATTTTCGCAAACATCAACAACCTGGTGTTGACGGACACCATTTGTATCCAAGAAAGCACGAGACATATCAACGATCGTTTCACCACGCCATTTCATGACTAAACGATTTGTATCTGTAACATCCGCAACTTTGATAGCATCTAAGTTTTCCTTATATGCTTCTTCTTTGAACTTTTCAAAATCTTTAGCCTCAATACATACAGCCATACGTTCTTGGGATTCACTAATAGCTAATTCTGTACCATCTAAGCCTTGATATTTAACTGGAACTGCATCTAAGTTGATATCCAATCCATCCGCAAGTTCACCTACGGCAACACTGACTCCACCTGCTCCAAAGTCATTGGCCTTTTTAATTAATTTTGTACAAGCAGGATTTCTGAATAGACGCTGTAATTTACGTTCAATTAAGGCATTACCCTTTTGAACTTCACTTGAACATTTTTCCAAGCTTGTTTCATTATGTTCTTTACTTGAACCTGTAGCTCCACCAATTCCATCACGACCAGTAGCTCCACCAATCATAACAATGATATCGCCTGCTTGTGGTTGTTCACGTTTTACATGTGATTTAGGAGCTGCACCAACAACAGCACCAACCTCCATACGTTTAGCTACATAACCATCATCATAGATTTCATCTACAAATGTAGTTGCCAAACCAATTTGGTTACCATAACTTGAATAACCATGAGCCGCTGTCTTTGAAATCTTTGATTGAGGTAATTTGTGCTCTAAAGTTTCACTAATTGGTTTCGTGATGTCTCCAGCACCTGTAATACGCATAGCTTGATATACATAGCTACGTCCTGATAATGGATCACGAATAGCCCCACCAATACATGTACTTGCTCCACCAAATGGTTCAATTTCTGTAGGGTGGTTATGTGTTTCATTTTTAAACATCAACAACCATTGTTCGTCTTTTCCATCTACATCTACTGTGATTTCAACACTACATGCATTGATTTCATCTGTAATTTCCATATCATCAAGTTTACCTTGCTTACGAAGATATTTTCCAGCAATAGTAGCCATATCCATCAATGTTTTTTCTTTACGATTTCCATGAACTTCCTGGCGTAATTTTAAATAATTATCGTAAGAAGCCTGTAATTCATCAGACAATGTATCTAAGTGGAAATGTACATTATCTAATACAGTTTCAAAAGTAGTATGACGACAGTGATCTGACCAATATGTATCTAAGACACGTAGTTCAGTCATTGTGCAATCTCTTTTTTCTTCCTTTTCAAAGTAACGTTGAACATGTTCAATGTCCGCTTGAGACATGGCCAACCCTAAAGTCTGACGTAAAGAATCTAATTCTTCTTTCGTCTTTGTTGTAAATCCTTCTAAAACAGGAACATCTTTTACTTCAACGTCCTGATCATCTACCAATACAGAAAGGTCTTTAACACGTGCTTCAACAGGGTTAACAATATAGTGTGTGATTTTATTAAGTGTTTCTTCATCTACTGGGTTTAAAAACACTAATAAAGTACCTGAATGAATACGTACTGTCTGTTTGTTGTTCAAAAGCATTAAACACTGCATTGCACTGTCTGCTCTTTGATCGTATTGACCTGGTAAAAATTCATATGCCAAATATGATTTACCTTCCAAGTCTACAGAATCATATACATCATCTGTAACAACTTCACTACAAACATTTTTCTTTAATAATTCAATATCATTTTCATCAGCATCAAAAATATCATATAAATTGTATTTTGTAAGACCAAAATCTTCTTTTAAAGATAAAGATTGTCTTAATTCAGCCGCTAATGATTCACTTTCAACCTGAAACTGTTCTTTTTTATGAACAAAAATACGAGTATCCATTTCCTTCTCCTTATTCAACAATTGACTGTTCTAATACTTTTTGTGCTTGTTCTTTTTTAAACTCAACAATCTTATCCTGTAATGACTTATCATTAAGTCCAATCATCTGACAAGCTAAGATTGCTGCATTTCTTGCTCCTGATTTTCCAATCGCTACTGTCGCAACAGGAACTCCTTGAGGCATTTGTACTGTTGATAATAATGAATCCAATCCACCTAAAGCAGATGTCTGAATAGGGATTCCAATAACTGGCAACGGTGTAGAGCTAGCTAAAACTCCAGCTAAATGTGCTGCTCCTCCGGCTGCCGCAATAATAACCTGAATTCCACGTTCACATGCTGTCTTTGATAATTCCAAAACAGCTTCTGGAGTACGGTGAGCACTTAATACACGAACTTCATATCCGACTTGAAAATCGTCTAATTGTTTCATGCAGCCTTCCATACTTGGTAAGTCTGAACGAGAACCCATCACAATTAAAACACGCTTTGTTTCCATAAATGACCTTCCTTCCAAAACAAAAAAAGCGCACCTATAGTAGGCACACTTAAAAAAGCAATTCTTCTCTATCAATTGTGGTAAATCTTCTTAAGACCATAAGTAAGACCTCCAAAATCAGAAAAACACTTCTGCAAAATTATAATACCTAAAACCAACTCAAATGACAACCCATATTTCATGAAAGTTAAATTCTAGGTGTGAACAATTTATATTTTCTTAAATCAAGCGTATAAACAATTGAGCTTAATCCCCAAGTAATCGGATACAACCAATGCGTTAAATACAAGCTGTGTACGCTCTGTCCTATCGTCATTAAAACAACAACACGAACAGCACACCAACACACAAGCATGACTACCATTGGCATCACCGGACGTCCTAAACCTCTTAAAACACTTGAAACTACATGTGAAAAGCCTAAAAGTATATAGAAGAAAGCACAAATTCGCGCACGATCCACACCAATTTTGATTACTTCTGGATTTTGATTAAAGAACGAAATAAAAGTTGGCGCAAACAAATAGATCAAAATACCCAAGCATTCAATCATTAATAATGCAGCCGCAAGCCCAAACAAGATTCCCTTTCGAGAACGCTCTTTTTGTCCGGCTCCTTCATTTTGTGAAACAAATGTCGTAAGTGCCATCGAAAAAGAAATTTCAGGAAGGAAAATAAATCCTTCTACCTTTGAATACGCACCAATACCCGCAATAGCTGCTGCCCCAAATGAATTGATGTACGACTGAATCATGACATTCGCAAAATCTATCACACAACCTTGTAATCCTGTTGGCAAGCCATAAATACAGATTTGTTTAAGATTTTCAAAATCCAAAGTTAAGTGTAGCCATGAAATATGCAAAATACTTTCTTCTCTTGCCAATTGCAAAACACACAAAAACATACTCGCAAATTCAGAAATGATTGTTGCCCAGGCAGCACCGGCAACCCCCATTTTAAACATAGTGATGAATATAATGTCTAATATCACATTCAATATCGAACTTACGATTAAATAATATAGAGGATGTTTGGCATCGCCTCCTGCGCGAATGATGCCCACAAGCATGTTATACAAGACTAAAGAAAAACCGCCTAAAAAATAAATTTTTAAATATGTAGAAGATAAGCCAAATACTTCTTGAGGAGATCCCATCCACATCAACATTTGATCCGTTAATGCATAGCCGCTAACTGTCATAATAAGCCCTAGGATAATCCCGAATGTAGCTGTTGTATATACCGCTTTTTTTGTTCTATTCTCATCTTGTGCACCTATCGCATTGGCAACAATGACACTTGCTCCTGTCGCAAAACCATTGAAGAAACCGACAAATAAAAAAACTAAAGAGCCAACACTCGTAACAGCCGCTAATGCATTCTGTCCTAGAAAGTTACCCACAATCAATGCATCCACAGTATTGTAGAGTTGTTGAAAAAGATATCCTATAAATATAGGTATCGCATAGCCAATGATTTGTTTGGCAATACTTCCTTTTGTCATTAACTGAATTGAACTTTGTTTTGCCATAAAACCCTCCCCATATCAAAAAACAGTAACGCTGAATTCACCACCGCCCTACAAGAACGGCGTACTCTTCTGAACTGCTTATAGAATAAGCGTCATTAACCCCTAATTTCATTCAATACTTTCGCATTATAATTATAGTGCCAATTTTCTTTAAGAATCGAACATATACACCATCAAGTCAGAACATTATAAGTTCTTACCAAGCTCATATGCCCTATACATAATCTCCTTATGATTCAGTGCATCTTTGGCATCATTAATACCAGCACCTGCCACAATACCTTTTACAGTCGCCTTTTCAAAACAGTCAACCCAACCTTGAAGTCCATTATACGCTTTATCAAATGCACTTTTGTCATCTTCTGCAGCCGTTGCGATCATGTAGATATCTCGAAATGCATATTCACTCGCATACAAAGGATTTAAACGATCGAGTAATGTTTTCATTTGACCACACATTTCATAATAATAGATTGGAGTCGCATAAACAATAACTTCAGCCTGTCTAACACGCTCCATAATATCAGCAACATCATCCTTTAACACACAATGACCACTCTTGATACAAGATAAACATCCAATACAATACTCAATTCTTTTTCCCTTCAAAGACACATACTCTACTTCATGCCCTGCTTCAATAGCTCCTTTTTCACATTGTCTTGCTAAAATATCCGAATTACTATTTGTTCTTAAACTTGTTGAAATAATTAAAACTTTCATTGACACACAACCCTTCTAGTATTACTATAATGCCTAAAGTTAACTTTAGGTCAAGGAGGAAATTATGTATTATACAATAGGACAAGTTTCACAAATGTTTGATTTACCCATTTCTACACTCAGATATTATGACAAAGAAGGATTTTTTCCTAACCTTGTACGCAAAGGAAATATTCGCTACTTTAGTCATAATGAAATCGAAGCCTTACAAGTCATTGAATGCCTAAAGAAATCAGGTCTTGGTATAAAAGAAATCAATCAATTCTTTTTGTGGGTAGAACAAGGTAGTGAAACTTATGAAAAAAGGAAAGAATTATTTGAAGCTAGAAAATCGGCAGTAGAAGCTGAAATTCAAAGTCTTCAAAAAGCACTTTCCCTTTTAGAATTCAAATGTTGGTACTACGAAAAAGCTATTGAAGATGGCACTGAAAAAAATATTCAAGCTATGCTTCCAGACAAGCTTCCTGAAGATATTCAAAAACTATATGATGCTAGTCATGAATAATTATTTACGATAATTTTTGTACCATGTCCAGATATTCTTCTTCAGACAAAGTCTTAACACTAGGATTAATTGCGAATACACCACCCCATTCATATCCATCCTTATACTTAAAAACTACACGCAAGTGAAGATGGTGTCCCGTATCTCCATATGCTCCATAATTTACTTTGTCTGGATTGAAGATTTCGTGTATAGCACAAGCTACTCTATTAATATCTTACATATAGATAACTCTTTCTTCAGCCGTTAATTTTGTAATTTCACTCACATGTTTTTTGTGGGCAACAATCACACGACCCGAATGACTTTGTTCCTTATGCGGTTACGAAGAAGAAGTACCTAGATGGTTAATCGACGAATTATTTCCAAATGAACCTGAAGAAAACTATATGATACACTGCCCTGAATGCGATCATAAAATGATTGTAAAAAAATAATCTACAACTAAAGATGGATACAAAATGTTGGCTATTTTCAATAGTCCTTTTTGTCGTTCCTGATAATTCATATCTTGTGATATTTCAGTGCTATTTCACATGTCATTTTTTTCTATTCCGAAACCAAAATCTTAATATACAAGAAAAGCCTGCACCAACATTAAGTTAGTACAGGACTATATTTTGCCCTAATATCCATTAGGATACATCATACGTTATTTATTTACAATATACGCCGTCGCAATGGATTGAGCCCAATTATAAACAGATGTTGTGTGCATTCCTTTGATATTCTTATTTCTTAAACAATATGTTTTAGTAGAATCTACAGGTAAATAACCACACAATTCACTTTGGCGAACTAAAGCATTATGATAGTTCTCTTTAGAAACTTCATTATCTGAAGTATACATACCTGCATCTAAATAAGTGTCTAGTTGTTCATCACTCAAACGACCAAAGTTATTTGTAGCCCCCGTTCTTAAAATAAAGTTAATGCCTGTATCATCTGGTGAGCCATAAGAAAATCCAAGATATGTCGCATCCCAACTATCTGTTTGTGCATCATCCTGTACTGTACTAATGACAGTATTAAATTCAACGGTATTGGCTTTAAAATCAATTCCAATCGCATTTAAACACTTCTGTAAAACTGGAATCAAAGAATCCAAAGAATCCTTATCTTTATTTGCCAAGAAACGAACTGTTAATTTTTCACCATCTTTATAACGATATCCATCATTTGCCAATGTATATCCAGCTTCCTCTAAGATTTGGTTGGCTTTTTCTACATTATAATCATAATAAGTAACACCATCGACCTTTTCTTCATTACGAATCATTTTTCCATTATTTAAAGAAACGGGATTTCCAAAAGTACCAGGCTTATAGGCCATGCCATCAATTTGATAGTAATTATCAATATATTCTTGGGCATTAAATCCATATCCGATGGCTTTTCTTACTGCAACATCACTGCAAGCTCCTGCATAAGAATTAAAGATAATAAAGCTTTCTCGATCGCTTGGATAAGAATCAACAGATAAACTTTTATTTTTTTGTACAGATTTTATTTTATTTGCCTCAATCACATCTGGAATATAATCCACTGTTCCATTTTCCAATTCTTTAACTTCTGTTGAAGTATCTGTCTTTTTGATCATGATCTTAGAAATTTGATACTGTCCTTTTTTCGCCTTAAACTTTGAATTTAAAACTAAACTAGCTCCACTTGTCTTCTCAAATTTTTTCAATACATAAGCACCCGTTCCAATTGGCTTACTGTTCTTCTTTTCAATACTTTCTGTTTTTCCTTTTTTATAATTTAAATATTCTGAACTACAAATCTTCTGTGTTCCAAGTGTAGAAACCGCATCGATTCTAGGTTTATCCAAATGAAAAACAACTGTATAGTTATCTGGTGTTTCAATTCCAGTAAAGCTAGACGCATCTGCATCGTGATATTCGCTATAACCATCTAAAAAATCAACATTGTTCGCAAAACGACCTGTATAACTTGGATCAGCCATAACACTAAATGTTGTTTTTACGTCTTTTGAAGTAAACTTGGATCCATCACTAAACTTAATGCCTTTCTTTAATTTAAATGTCATTGTCTTTCCATCTTCACTAATTTTTGGTAAGGATTTAGCCAAATCCGCAACTAGCTCTCCTTTTTTGTTGTATTTCAATAATCCCTGATACACTAAATCCACCACATAATGATCATTTGTCGTTTGGTAATACATAGGTGAAAATGTGCCATTCATTTCCGAACTTAATCCGACTGTCAACACTTGATCATTACCTGCAGCTTTTGTACTGCACCCACACATCAATAAAGCCAATCCACATACTAATAACTTTTTGTACATATTCTCTTACCTCCTAATTATTTATTTTTTGTACCACCACCAGTCAGCTAACACTTTTCATCACTCCCCTTATAAACAAAAAATCCTGCATCAAATTAAAAATTTGACACAGGACAGAATATCAAAATAATCTGCGGTACCACCTGAATTGGTATAGTTATACCCACCTCTAGAATGCCATCACATCCGATCCATTTAACGCACGGAACACGTCGCAGCTACTAAGAAAATCTTTTCACCTTGCCCTTGAAAGTCCATTTGCTAAGTCGTAATAATCTAGCTTCCACCATGACTAGAATCTCTTTGTATCCGGTTCTTAGTTTGATCTCTTTCGCATCGGTTGCCTATAGAATACACCTAATAAAATTTGTTTTCAACTGTTTTTACAAATTATTTACATTTCCTTACATTAAAGATTGTTCTGTTCTACCAATAATATCGTCTTGCGTCTTTTTAGAAAGCACATTAAAGAAAGCACTATATCCGGCTACACGAACAATTAAATCCTTATGGTTTTCAGGATGCTTCTGTGCATCAATCAAAGTTTCTTTAGAAACAATGTTATATTGCACGTGATATCCATGTAAGCGATTAAAGAAAGTTTTAATCAGCAATTCTAATTTTTGTCGATTTTCTTCAGTCGACAACATTTGAGGTGTCATTTTTTGATTTAGCAGAACTCCACCTGTAATTTTATTTGTACGAAGCTTAGACACACTTTTAAACACAGCTGTAGGTCCATTTTTATCGCTATTATGCGCTGGACTGCAACCTTCTGCCAAAGGTTCGAATGCATTTCGTCCATCCGGCGTAGCCATCGTTGACATACCTTGTCCAACATTCGCACTAATTGAAGAAGTTCCTGCATAACGAATTCCGCCAATTGGTCCTCTATTATAGCGTGTATTCGGATATTTTTCGATTTCTTCAATATAAGAATCATAAGCTTCCACAATTAACTGATCGACATAATCATCATCATTTCCATATTTTGGAGCTTCACGAATCAACATTTCCTGAATTTTTTTGTTTTCAGGTGATGAAAAATCATCTAAGATCGCATTCCAAAGCTCTTGTCTTGTGATTTTCTTTTCTTCATACACTAACTTCTTTATAGCTGCCAAACAATCTGCCATGTTCGCAATTCCTACCTGAAGTCCTGAAATAAAATCATAGACCGCTCCACCTTCTTTTATTGTTTTACCTCTGGCAATACAATCATCTGTCAAAGCCGAACAAAGAATGTCTGGCACATCCCTTTCAGATGCTTTATCAATTACATTTTCTACAATAACACTATATCGAGTAATTTCCCTTATTGTTTTATCCCATGCTTTTAAAAGTTCTTCATAACTTTCCATTTCTGTAAAATAGCCATATCCTTTTGTAAAACGTTTATTACTTGTAAGATCCACACCGTTATTCATCGTACACAAAAGCATTCTTGGAAAATTGATATAAGACATTCCCGTACAACGATAACCCCATTTACCTGGAACTGCTGTTTCTACACAGCCTATGGCACTATAATTATAGGCATCCTCCTCTTTAACTTGCCAGTCCATAAATGAAGGAATTATAATTTCATCATTGTTTAATGCTGGCATTCCAAAGCCTAAACGCATAACCTCTACACATTCATCCAAAAATTGTTTATTGATATTCTTGTGATAGCGCACAGTTAAATTTGGTTGTGTCAATCTTGTCTGTGCAACAGATTTCAAAACTAAAAAACTCAAATCATTGACTGCATCCTTTTTATCTATTGTTTGGCCTGCAATCGTTACATTTTGATACATAGGAGACCCTGCCGAACTTAGCGTATGTGCTTGAGAACGAACTTTATTGATTGTAAGTGTCTTTATCCACAAGCATGTCAACAATTCCAAGGCTTCAGATTCTTTAATAGTACCATTTTTAATATCTCGATTATAATATGGATACATATATTGATCGAATCTGCCATAACTCAAAGAATGTCCGTTGGATTCAATTTGTAAAATCAATTGAATAAACCATACGGATTGTACCGCTTCTTGAAATGTTTCTGCTGGTTCATATGGAACTTTTGAACAAATTCTACTAATCTCCAATAATTCAATTTTTCTTTCTTGATTCAATTCTTTTTCTGCTAAATCTTTCGCAAGAACGCTGTAACGATTCGCAAAATTACGCACCGCTTTCAGTACTATAAGAACTGCATTATAGAAACAATACTTGTCAATATTATCTGGATTTGTTAAATCAAGAGTAGCTTTATATTCTTTTACACGTTTTTCGTACCCTCTTAATCCATCCTTCAAAATACGCTCATAGTTCACCGCCAAATGCGCATCTCCTGCATTTAACTTGCCTTCCATTCCAAATACACCTGTTTCCATAAAGACACGGACTTCTTCAGGAAGAAGAGCTTCTCCTCTTGCACGCAAATTGTTATTCTGCCAGAATGGCGCAATTTCTCTAAGTTGTTCCTTGGTCTTTTCAGTGATATAGAATACGTCCCCATCTCTTTTCTCAAACTGATCCAATTCATTCATAACAAATTCCATAGTATACTCAGGAAAAATAGGAGCATTACGATTCTTAGTTGCCTGATTTCCAGCTAAAAGAGATTTGTCTTCAATATATATACTCATATTATCAAGAACTTTTTCTAGCATTTTAGCTCGAACCATCACTCGTGGTTGATTTAAATTTTCTTTGTAAGCAAGAGTTGCTAGAATTGCACGTTGTGCATCAATATAAGGTTTTTCATCTAAAACTTCTTCTCGAAATTCTTTCATTCGTTCTGTCAATGTTCCAAAATGTTCTACATTTTCCATATCCGTCCCCCCATTACATTTCATTCGTAACTTTATATTCTTTTATTCGCAATTTAAAAATAGCATTACACACATTTTATGTCAACGTTAATTTCATTTAAAACATTTTTTACTTTCATTCATAACTATAATTGTTGCTTTTCTTCTTTGAAATGTTTATACTCTATATGAGGAAATTTAAATGACAACAACAAATCGAAATACAACAGGAATTGTTTTTAACATTCAAAAATTCAGTGTAAATGACGGTCCGGGAATTCGTACTACCGTTTTTCTAAAGGGATGTCCTCTTCGTTGTAAGTGGTGTGCAAATCCAGAAAGTCAGCTTATACAAACACAAATTCTTTGGGATCAAAATAAATGTATAAATTGTCATCATTGCATTGAAACCTGTCCAAAAAACGCTATGAAAACAATTGATAAATCCATCAAAATCAACCATAGTCTGTGTAGTGGATGTAAGAAATGTGTATATGAATGTCCAAAAAACGCATTAAGTGCACAAGGCGAACAAAAATCTGTAGAAGAAGTGCTTAAAATTGTTTTACAAGATCAAGCCTTCTATGAAGAAAGTGGTGGTGGTCTAACACTTTCTGGAGGTGAGCTCTTACTTCAACCTGAGTTTTCAAGAGAACTTCTCTTAGCCGCTAAAGAAAAAGGAATTCATACGTGTTGTGAAACAACCGGTTTTGCGACAGAAGAAACATTTGATCACGTCATGGAATATGTAGATTACATTCTTTTTGATATGAAACACTGGAACACAGATAAACATATAGAAGGTACAGGTGTTTCTAATAAGTTACCATTACTAAACATGAAACATGCCATCGCCAATGGCAAAACAGTTCTTCCTCGAATCCCTGTTATACCTGGTTTTAATGATTCTTTGGATGACGCAAAAGAATTTTCAAAAACACTTCACAACATTGGAATAAACAAATGTCAACTTCTACCGTTCCATCAATTTGGAGAAAATAAATATCATCTTTTAAATGTAAAATACGATTATGAAAATGTTCCTTCGTATCATCCAGAAGATTTAAAAGAGTATTTAAATATATTTAAAGAGAATAACATTAACGCTTTTTTCTAAATTTCACTTTCATTTGAAATCAAAAACACTTATTATATAAACAAAATGATAGGAATCAACGTAAATGAAAAATAGAACAAATAAAATATTAGAATTACTGACATCTGAAAAGAGAATCGAGGTTTCTCAACTCGCTGAATACCTAAGTGTTTCCCAAGTAACTATCCGCAAAGATTTAGATGCATTAGAAGCTAAAGGAATCATCAAACGTGAGCATGGGCATGCTGTGTTATGTAGCACAGATGATATCAATGGTAGAATCGCATATCATTATGAAGAAAAGAAAAAAATAGCTTTAAAAGCTACTGAACTTGTTAAAGAAGGCGATACAATTATGATTGAAAGTGGTAGTTGTTGTGCACTTTTAGCGGATACGTTAACACAACTTCATAAAGACTTAACAATTATCACTAACAGTGCTTTTATCGCAGAATATATTCGTGGAAAATCAAATTTTCAAATTATTCTTTTAGGTGGAATTTATCAACAAGATTCACAAGTTATGGTAGGTCCTATGGTTCAAGAATGTGTATCCAACTTTTTTGTCGATTATTTTTTCATCGGTACAGATGGATATGATTCTAGAATTGGCTTTTCAAATCGTGATCAAATGCGAGCACAAGCCGTACGTGATATGTCGCATCAAGCCGAACAAATAATCGTGCTAACAGAAAGCGATAAATTTTCTAAGCGTGGTGTTGTACCATTAAATTTAAAAGATAAAATAAAAACTGTTATAACTGATCATTCTATTGAATCTTCTTATATTCAAGAACTAAACAATCAAAACATTCAAGTCATAACAATTTAAAAAGGAGCCATGACGAATAAGTAATTTTTATTATTTATGGAGTTTAGCTCCTTTCTTTTTATCTTATTATTTTTTTAACTCCTAGAGCCTTAGTTTAATTTGTTGTTTTTCTGAAATTCTAGTTTTCGAGTGTGATATCTTCTTAAATTATGATAGATATATACAAGTAATATCTTTAGTTTTCCACCAAATATACCACGACAGCGTAATTTATCATAATGATCGTCTTCTTTGATCTGTTCAAAAATTCCTTCACATTTTTTGAAACATCGTCATAAGATAAACACAAAGAAAATTGAAACGATATCTGATATGCATTACAATTAACTAGCTATTTTTGCACAAACAAAAGAAAGACCGATATTCAGATTTTTTTAAGTCTTGAATATTCGGTCCTTTTTTTAAACTAAAACGTTTTTATCTATTATAGCCCCTTTTACTATTAATCATCAATATAAGCTGTAGCCATTGATTGTGACCAAATAAATGTAGAAGATGTATTCAAACCTTTTACTTTCTTATTACGTAAACAATATGTTTGTACACCATCTGTTGGTAAGTATGCACATAGTTCTGCTTGACGAACATAAGCCTTTAAGTAAGCAGCTGTTGAAGCATCTTTATCAGCTGTATAAGCACCTGCAGCTAAGTAAGAATCTAATTCATCATCTTTTAAACGAGCAAGGTTATTTACGCCTTGTGATTGAATAAAGTAATCAACGCTTGTATCTTCAGGGCTTGTAAAAGAGTTTCCTAAATAAGATACATCCCAATCACCAACAGCTGAATCATCACTTACAGTTGCAATAACTGTATTAAATTCCATTGTGTTTGCCTTGAAGTCGACACCAAGTTCTCCCCATTGTTTTTGTAACATAGGAATCATTGTATCCATCGCATCTTTTTCTTTTGTAGCCAAGAACTTAATGCTTAATTTTTGACCATCTTTTTCACGAATACCATCACTACCAACAGTCCATCCCGCATCATCTAAGATTTGTTTTGCCTTTTCTACATCATAATCATAGTAAGTAGCCCCATCAACTTTTTCTTCACCACGAACATATGCACCATTTCCGCCAGATACTGGGTTACCAAACAAGCCTGGTACATATGCCAATTTAGCATCTTTATCATCTAATTTATAATAGCTTGCGATATAGGATTCACGATCAAATCCATAAGCCAAAGCTTGACGAACAGCCTGATCTTGGCATGCACCTGCAGCTGTATTCATAAACAAGAAGTCTTCACGATCACTTGGATAAGAATCCATAGTCAAACCTTTATCTTTGTCTTTGGCAACTGTATTGATTTTATTCGCATCTACTACATCTGGAATATAATCGACAGTTCCATTTTCTAATTCTTTGATTTCAGTCGAAGTCTCCGTTTTCTTGATCATAATCTTAGAAATCTGATATTCTCCATCTTTGGCTTCAAAATTTTCATTTCGATCCAATGAAGCTCCCTCTGTTTTAGAGAATGATTTTAATTTATAAGGACCTGTTCCAATAGGATTACTATTGTTCTTTTCAACATTCGAAGTTTTTCCCTTCTTATACTTCAATGTTTTTGCACTACAAATTTTTTGTGTTCCCAAAGTCGATTCTGCATCGATTTTTGGTTTAGACATGTGGAATACAACGGTATAATCATCGGGTGTTTCAATACCTGAGACATCTTTGGCATCTCCATCATGATATTCGCTATATCCATTTAAAAAATCTACATTACTTGAAAAACGTCCTGTATAGCTTGGGTCAGCCATAACGCTAAACGTTGCCTTTACATCTTTTGAAGTAAATTTAGATCCATCACTGAATTTAACACCTTTCTTCAATTTAAATGTCATTGTTGTACCATCATCACTAATAGTAGGTAAATCCTCTGCCAATTCGGGAACTAAATTGGCATCCTTGTCATATGCCAACAATCCTTGATATACCAAGTTAACTACATTATGATCGTTAACGGTCTGATAATACATAGGAGAAAAATCTCCATTCATTTCTGTAAACAATCCAACTGTTAATGTTTGTTCTTTACCAGAACCCGATCCGCCTGCAGAACATCCTGCAAGCATGAATGCCATACCTAGGGCACATACTTTTCTCTTATTCATAACTCTTCCTCTTCTCTTTCATGTAAACCATTATAACGCTTTCTGAAACATATTCAATTGTTTTTTACATTTAATTTCTGTAACAACATTATTTGCTTTATATAAAAGAAAAAAGCCTATCTTTTATGATAAGCTTCATATAATTCATTCTTTTTACACGCCATTTCTTTGGCAACCAAACCAATCGCTTCTTTTGTACGCATTCCAGATTCAACATATTCATCCACTTTCGTAATGGCTGTATACATATCAAATACAACTTCCTCTTGTTTAAAGCCATCCATGACAATAACCATTTCACCTTTACAAGTAGAAGCCACTTCTAATACTTCTTCAATCGTTCCACGAATATATTCCTCATGTACTTTTGTGAGTTCTCTAGCTAAGCACATTTGGCGATTTCCTAATATCTCTAACATGTCTTGTAAAGTATCTTCAATACGATGGGGTGCTTCATAGAAAATCATTGTATAAGGAATTGTTTTGATTTCTTCGAGCTGTTTCTTTCTTTTCGAACTCTTATTGTCTAAAAAGCCATAAAACAAATAGTGATAACAACTCAATCCACTCGCAACCAATGCATTCATAGCCGCATTCGCACCTGAAACAGAAACCACATTAAATCCATGCGAAATGGTTTCTTGAACCAATTTTTGTCCCGGATCCGAAACCAATGGATAACCTGCATCCGATACTACCGCAACATCTTCACCATTTTCTAATCGTTCAATGATTTTAGGAATACTTACCTGTTGATTATGTTCATGATGTGACATCAACATTGTATCAATGCCATAAGCCATTAAAAGCTTTTTTGTGTTACGCGTATCTTCTGCTGCAATGACACTAACATTTTTCAAAATATCTAGAGCTCTAGGTGTCATTTCTTGTAAATTGCCTATAGGTGTAGGAACCAAATATAACGTAGAGGTATCTGATTCAAAACTCTTCTGTCTAATCATTATTAAAATCCTTATCTGGCCACAATTCTTTAAAGTTCACAAACAAGACTTCTTCTTTATTTTCTAGTTTTGCCTGTTTTTGAAGCACATTCATGCTTGAAATGCGATATTTTTTACCTTGATAACTCACAATCGAATTCATCTTTGGTAAATCTTTACGCATTCTTGTATACTCTTCATTCTCAAAGCGTAAACAACACATTAGCTTTCCACACTGTCCACTCAACTTTTGAATATTCAATGCCAACAACTGGTTTTTTGCCATATTGATTGATACTGTATCAAAATCTGACATGAATCTTGAGCAGCAACATTCCATACCACAATTTCCAATTCCACCTACGATTTTAGCTTTGTTTCTTGGTCCTACTTGTCTTAATTCAATACGACAATGTAAATGTTGAGCTAAGTCTTTTAAGAGTTGTCTAAAATCAACACGATCGTCCGACACATATGTAAAAATAACTTTTGTACGATCCAATGTATATTCTGAGCTTATTAAATGCATATCCAACTTAAGATTTGCGACACACTCGTGACAAATTTTCATAGCTTCTTTAGCTCTTTCTACATTTTCCTCTTTACACTTAATATCTTCTGATGTTGCCTTACGCAATACCGGTTTAATATCTCCTTTTACTTTGGAAGCATCAAAATCAACCGTTGGTACACAAACCTTTCCTAGTTCTTGTCCGCGTACAGTTTCTACAACGACAACATCATTTGTATAGTATTTAACATTTGATCCAAAAGTGTAGGCTTTTTTTGATTCTTCAAACTGTATATAAACAATATATTTATATGTTACTTTTCCTTCTGTATTCACTAAATCACAGCCTTCCTAATATCATAATAAAGCTTATCCATAAATAAACCTAAATCGATTGGTCGATACAACATATCCATATTTTCAACCAAAATCGAATATAGTTTTACTTTTTTTTCTAAAGGTAAATTTACCCTATCATTTTTTACATAGAATAAAACCCACTGAATCCACAATTGTATCCAATCTTTATTCATCCGTTCTGACTTATTCACAAATACACTTGTCTGCATTTTTTCAATTTCTACAAATGAAGATGCATGTTCAATATATTCAAATGCAATTTGTTTTAACTCCTCGAAATCTGGTAAAGACAATAATTCAATGGCCTTATCATATGTATATCCAGATTCTGCAAGCATCTTTGCGTTTTCTTCACTTGTATTTTCAAGCAATAAATGCTCACAGCTTTCCGGTTTAAAATGAATCGATTGACATCTAGATTGGATAGTCGGTAATACATTGGATTTTTCATCCGCAATTAATATACCATAAATCCCTTCACTTGGCTCCTCTAAAAACTTCAATAAACTATTTGAAGCATCTGGTGTAGCCTTATCATAATGATCTAGAATATAGATTCGAGCATTTTGTTTTCCTGCACTAGTGGATTCAAAAAATGCCTGTAAATCCACTATATCTTTTTTCTTAATGCGATCATTCGATACAATCATATAATCTAAAGACTCTTCATTCTCAATTTGTTTACAAGTTTCACATTCTTGACATGCAAATCCATCATTATCTGTATGTTCACATACAATGCTTTGCGCAAACAAGATAGCCGTTTCTAATTTACTTGACCCTTTCGGTCCATGAAATAAATAGGCATTCGCAACTCTTTGATTTTTTAAGGCATTCGACAACGTCTGATAAACGATTGGCTGTGCCTTTTTTAAATACTCTTTATTCATGTTCTTTGATTACCTTTATAACACATTCCATAGCACTTTTTAACACTTCTTCTTTACAAGGTTCAGCATCAATGACTTCAATACGCTCTGGATACATAGATACTAATGTTTCATAACCTTGTCGTACAGCTTTATGGAATGAGCTTTCTTCTTGATCCAAACGATTTAAATCTCCACGAAGATTCATTCTTTTTTTACCTGTTTCTACACTAACAGATAAAAACAATGTCTTTTCTGGCATACACCCATCGATTGCGAATTGATTAATATCCCATACTTCTTTTAATCCTATGCCGCGTGCAATTCCTTGATAAGCTAAACTTGAATCAATAAAGCGATCACACAATACAATTTTCTTATTTTCTAATGCCGGAAGAACAACTTCTTTTAAATGTTGTCTACGACTTGCTGCATATAATAATGCTTCTGTACGATCATCCATCTCCGTATTATTTACATCTAATAATATATTACGAATGGATTCGGCAATCTTACTTCCTCCGGGCTCTCTTGTATAGATACAATCGTATCCCATTTTGATTAATTCTTCTTGTACCGCTTTACATACAGTTGTCTTTCCTGATCCATCATTTCCTTCAAATGTTATAAATACACCTTGTTTCATATTTTTCCTCACCATATATATTCAATTAATTATTATTTTTAATATCTATTCCTCATTTAAACATAGCGTTCTTCGGTTTTCAAGTGATTATTAACATCATATTTTACGGTTTTCAAATATATTTAGGCATCAAAAAATACTGTTTTCAAAAAAAACACCCATAAGCATTCAACTTATGGGTATCTTTCAATTATAAAGTTTTTCCTGTCAACATTGTGTAAGCTTGAAGATATTTTTCAATTGTCTTATCCACAATTTCTTGAGGAAGTGTCCAGTTATTATTTGGATTTGCCCTTAGCCAGTCACGCGCAAATTGTTTGTCAAATGATGGTTGTGAATGACCAGCTTCATATCCGTCTGCAGGCCAGAAACGAGAACTATCAGGAGTCAACATTTCATCACCAATAACGATATTTCCATTTTCATCTAAACCAAATTCAAATTTTGTATCCGCAATAATAATTCCTTTGCTTAAAGCATAATCAGCACATTTTTTATATAAAGCGATTGTGCAATCTTTGATCTTAGTTGCATATTCTTCACCATGTCCTGGGAAATATTTTTCTAAGTGCGCAATACTTTGTTCAAAAGAAATGTTTTCATCGTGATCACCAATTTCAGCCTTTGTACTAGGTGTATAAATTGGTTCTGGAAGTTGTTGTGATTCTTGCAATCCTTCTGGAAGTTCAATACCACAAACCTTTCCTGTTTCCTTATAGCTAGCCCATCCACTACCTGTGATGTAACCACGAACAATACATTCGATTGGAAGCATGTTCAATTTACGACATAACATTGATTTTCCTTCAAATTTTTCTTGTTGGAAATATTCCGGCATATCCTTTGTATCCACACTAATCATGTGATTAGGTAAGATATCACTTGTGTAGTCAAACCAGAATTTTGACATCTGTGTTAAAACAGTTCCTTTTTTTGTAACCTCATTGTTTAGAATTACATCAAAACAACTGATACGATCTGTCGCAACCATAATAAGGTTGTCCCCATTGTCATAAATTTCACGTACTTTTCCTTCTTTAATTGGTTTTAATTCCTGCATCTCGAATCTCCTTTTCTGCGTACAAGACAAAGATACAACTAAAACAAATTTAACACAATATCAAAATAAGGAAATCCTAAGATTTCCTTACAAATTTTTAACATTTAATGCACGAATCGCATTTAATACGGCAATGATCATAACTCCAACATCCGCAAAAATCGCAACCCACATATTCGCAATACCAATGGCCCCTAAAACTAAACAAACGAGTTTAATACCAATCGCAAAATAAATATTCTCATATACAATATGAATACATTTTTTCGCAATCTTAATGGCTTTAGAAATCTTTAATGGATCATCATCCATTAATACAATATCGGCTGCCTCAATGGCTGCATCACTTCCTAAAGCACCCATCGCAATACCAATATCGGCTCTTGATAATACAGGAGCATCATTGATTCCATCTCCGACAAAGGCAAGATTTTCTTTCGAGTGCTTTAAAGCCAATAACTCTTCAACTTTATTCACCTTATCTTGAGGCAATAGTTCCGAATATACTTGATCAATATGTAATTCAGAAGCTACCTTATCGGCAACACTTTTTACATCCCCAGTCAACATAACTGTTTGTTTAATGCCAGCCTTCTTCAATGCCTCAATCGCTTCTTTAGCATGAGGCTTCAACATATCCGAAATCACAATGTGACCTGCATATTTGCCATCGATAGCCACATGAACAATCGTACCAACACTATGACATTCTTGATAAGGAATATTATACATCTTCATTAATTTATCATTACCCGCAAGCACTTGAACTTTATCGATTATAGCTTTAACACCATGACCACTTATTTCTTCTACATTTTCGATACGTGATTTATCAATTGTATTTCCATAGGCCTTTAATAAACTTTTAGAAATAGGATGTGTCGAATAACTTTCAGCCATTGCCGCATACTCCAATAATTGCTCTTCTGGAATAGTCGCATGATGAATGCCTGCCACCTCAAATACACCTTGTGTCATTGTACCTGTTTTATCAAATACAACATATTTACATGAAGCCAATGCTTCTAAATAATTCGATCCTTTTACCAAAACACCCTGATTGCTGGCACCACCAATTCCGGCAAAGAAACTCAAAGGAATGCTGATTACCAATGCACATGGACAAGAAATAACTAAGAATGTTAAGGCACGGTATAACCAAGTTGAAAAATTTGCTGGATTCCCCATAATCAAATTAAACACTGGTGGAAGTAAGAACAATGCCAAAGCACTATAACATACGGCTGGCGTATAAATTCTCGCAAAACGTGAAATAAAGGCTTCAGAACGAGATTTCTTACTTGATGCATTTTCAACCAAATCCAAAATTTTTGATACAGTGGATTCCCCAAATTCTTTTGTTGTCTTAATTTTTAATAAGCCCGTCATATTGATGCAACCACTGATTACTTCATCATTTTCACTGACTTCTCTAGGTAAGCTTTCTCCGGTTAATGCTGCCGTATTTAGAGTGGAACTTCCTTCAACAACAATTCCATCAATAGCTATTTTTTCACCAGGCTTAACCACAATAATTGTACCGATTTCAACTTCATCCGGATCTACTTGTTCAAGATTTCCATTCTCATCTTCCACATTGGCATAATCCGGACGAATATCCATTAATTCCGTGATATTTTTACGACTTTTTCCAACCGCATAACTTTGGAACCATTCCCCAATCTGATAGAACAACATAACGGCTGTTGCTTCATCAAAAGATTTCAAACCAATAGCTCCCACAGTTGCGACAGCCATCAAAAAATTCTCATCAAATACCTGACGGTTTTTGATTCCTTTAAAAGCCTTAAGAAGAATATCATACCCAATTTCTAAATAAGCAACTAAAAATAAAGGAATCTCAATATATTCAGGTAGTTTTACGACCTTAATTACGATAAAAAGAATACTTGCAACTATAATTCGCTTTAACATCTTTTTCTGTTTCTTGTTCATACTTACCCCACCCTCATTTAAAACATTAATTGCTCAATCATTCAACTATAATAATTGAAAAATAGAGATGCTTGCGCATCTTACTTTTCATTAAAAGAAAATTTCGCAATCGTCTTCTACTTTTTTACAGTTTTCTAAAACACGAGCCATGACTTCTTTAGGTTTAACGCCATCTTCAAATTCAACATTCATCTTTAACATCATGAAGTTTACAACTGCACTCTTAACACCTTCTGTATTATTTGCAGCTACTTCCATTTTGTTTGCACAGTTTGCGCAATCTACATCAATCTTATAACTCTTTTTCATATTATTTCCCTCCACATTTGAATAGTTGAACATATATTCAACTTTTTACACTTTCATTATATAGAATTCATACATGATGTCAATAACATTTTTGACAATTGTTCAATCATTCAACTATAATAAATAAAAAAAGGAGAACTTATGATTGGTACACATTGTGACTGCAAGCCTAAAAATACAGAATTAGTACAAGAAGTAAAAGAAAACATGCCGGCCTTTGATGAAATCATGAACCTATCCGATTTCTTTAAAGTCATGGGAGATAGTACACGTCTTCAACTTTTATTATCCCTTCAACAAAGTGAAATGTGCGTATCCGATTTGGCCAACGTACTCGATATGACGAAATCTGCCGTATCACATCAATTAAAGGCACTACGACTTTCTAAACTCATCAAATCTAGAAAAGAAGGAAAGACAGTCTACTATTCATTAGATGATGAGCATATTGAAACCATTCTAGGCATGGCTTTTGATCATACAAAGGAACATTAAGAGGAAGATCGATTCTTCCTTTTTTTTATGCCCTTTTTCAAAAATTCAAACACAAAACAAAGTCGATTATGTAATTGAGATATATGTATCATATATGCAAAATATGCGAAAATTTGTCATATAAAGTAGATAACGTTTACATTGATAAAAAGACTTGAATTTCGAAATTATGAGAACTAAAATACCTTCTTATAGAAAAACGAATTTTGTCTTAATTCGTAAATTCACGGATTATCTTCAATCGTTTTTTTATTGTTTTGAAAGGAGGAGCTATGGAAGAGTTCACAAAAGAACTACTCGACCAGTTAAACGTCGACACCGCGTTTACTATCGGTCCCTTTGCGATTAGTGAATCCGTTGTCATCACATGGGTTGTCATGGCTATACTTGTCTTACTTTCTGCTTGGTTAACACAAGGACTCAAAGTTCATGATCCAGGCAAAAAACAAATTGTAGCCGAAAGCATTGTGTTGTGGTTAGATAAATTCACAATCTCCATGCTTGGTGAAAATGCCAAAGAATATAGTACTTATATTTCAACCATCCTATTATATATAGGTCTTGCGAACATCATTGGCATATTCGGTATGAAACCCCCAACCAAGGATATGAATGTCACAATCGCATTAGCACTTATGAGTATTATCTTAATCGAAATCAGTGGAATACGAGCAAAAGGAATGAAAGGCTGGATCAAAAGCTTTATTCAGCCTGTTGCTGTGGTTACACCCATCAATATTCTTGAGGTCTTTACACGTCCCTTATCGCTATGTATGCGTCTATTTGGTAATGTCATTGGTGCCTTCGTCATTATGGAAATGATTAAAATGGTCGTTCCCGTCTTTATACCTACTGTATTTAGCTTGTACTTTGATTTCTTTGATGGATTCATCCAAGCTTATGTATTCGTCTTTTTAACATCACTATTTATCGCAGAAGCGACAGAAACAGAATAATTTAGGAGGAAATAAAAATGAGTTTAACAGCAATCGGAGTTGGAATGGCAGCACTTGCCGTTATTGGTGGAGGATTAGGTATTGGTTTTGCGACAAGCAGTGCCGTAAAAGCCATTGCCCAACAACCAGAAGCTCACGGGAAAATTCGTAGTACCTTATTAATTGGTGCGGCTTTAGCTGAAGCAACTGCTATCTACGGATTTGTATTAGGTATCTTAATCATTTTAATGGTGAAATAGGTGGGATAATCTATGTTAAGAATTGATTCCAATATTCTTTGGACAATCATCAATCTACTTATTTTATATGCACTGATGAAACATTTTCTATTTCAACCAGTACATGACATTCTTGAAAAGAGAAAACAAGAAATAGAATCTGATTTTGCCTTGGCAAATCAACAAAAACAAGAAGCTCTTGAATCAAAAAACAAAGCTAATCAACAGCTTGAAAATATGCAGACAATTTGTGATGGCATGCTAGCGGATGCAAAAGAACAAGCAAGTCTTGAATATGAACAAATTATTGCGGATGCAAACAAAAAATCCGATGAAATGATTGAACAGGCACGCATCAAAACGATTGAAGTGGCAAATGAGGAAAAGGCAAAAGCTAAATCTGAAATTGCGGATTTAATCAATAAAGCGGCTGATAAAATCACAAATACAAAGAGCGATGAAAAACTATATGATGATTTTTTAAAGGAAATGAAATAAATGAACAACGAAAATTTAAATGCAACCTTGCGCTGCGTAACCCGACCAAGTTTAGCGCAAGAAGAAAAAATAAAGACATTCCTTAAAAATAAATACCAAGCCCAAAACATAACACTCAACATCTTAATTGATCCAAGTGTACGCGGAGGCTTTATTCTAAGCGCAAACAACGATGAATACGATTGGTCTACACGTTCCCGTCAACAACAGCTTCAAGAACAAATTCAAGCTGCCAGGGATAAAGCCATTCAAATGAAAAAGGATGGAACACTTATGTCCATCTTAAAAGAGGCAATCGAACAATTTGAAGCCACTTCCCAAGAAAATGAAGTTGGCTATGTCGAAACAATTGGAGATGGTATCGCAACCATTTCAGGACTAGATCATGCGATGTATGGTGAAGTTGTTGTTTTTGAGAATGGTACAAAAGGAATGGTTCTCGATATCACAACCGAAAACATTGGTGTTATTCTATTTGACACAGAAGGTACTATTGGTCAAGGTACAAAGGTTTCTCGTACAAAAAAACAAGCAGGTATGCCAGTCAGCTCTAATTTTCTAGGCCGTGTCGTAGATCCACTTGGAAATCCAATTGATGGACTTGGTCCTATTGAAGCTACTGAAATGCGCCCTATCGAAGAACCAGCTCCAAGCATTATTGACCGTAAACCTGTCACAACCCCTATGGAAACAGGCATTCTATCCATTGACTCTATGTTTCCTATTGGAAGAGGACAGCGTGAATTGATCATTGGTGATCGTCAAACAGGTAAAACTTCAATCGCATTAGATACTATACTAAATCAAAAAGGAAAAGATTGTATTTGTATTTATGTTTCTATTGCTCAAAAGGCAAGTACAGTTGCTAACTTAGTCAATACATTAAAGAAGAATGATGCGATGGACTATACAGTAATTGTAAACTCTACGGCTGCCGATTCGGCCAGCCTACAATATATTGCCCCTTATTCTGCGACTTCTCTAGCTGAATACTTTATGCATCAAGGCAAAGACGTACTGATTGTCTATGATGATTTAAGCAAACATGCTGTTGCCTATCGTACGATTTCCTTATTGCTAGGAAGATCTCCAGGACGTGAAGCCTATCCAGGTGATGTATTCTATTTACATTCTAGATTACTAGAACGTTCTTCTAGATTAAATTCAGGAGGATCCATCACAGCTCTTCCAATTATTGAAACTCAAGATGGAGACGTAAGTGCGTATATTCCAACCAATGTTATTTCAATTACAGATGGTCAAATCTTTTTGGAAAGTGATTTATTCTTTGAAGGACAAAGACCTGCTGTTAATGTTGGATTATCTGTTAGCCGTGTTGGTGGTGCGGCTCAAACTAAAGCCATGAAAAAGGCATCTGGATCTTTACGTATCAATTTAGCTCAATACCGCGAAATGAAGGAGTTTACACAATTTGCCTCCGATTTAGATGATGCAACAAAACGACAACTTCAACACGGACAAGTACTTATGGAACTTTTAAAACAACCTTTAAACCACCCTATGTCACATGCAGACATGGTTATTGTACTCGTTGTTGCAGATGCAGGAATTTTAGATGATTTGGATCCAAAACAAGTCAAAAAAGAAGAAACAAAATTATTAGACTGGTTTAATGAAAATCATAGTGAAATTAGTCGTGAAATCAACACAACTAAAAAACTAGATGACAATTTAAAGACAAGAATCATTACACTAGCCAAACAATATAGAGGACAAGAATAATGTCACAAATTCGAGAAATTAAAGATCGAATGAATGGTATTCAATCGACTATGAAGATCACAAAAGCCATGTATATGATTTCTTCAACAAAAATGAATACAGCCAAACAAAAGGCAGCCAATACCGATCCTTATTTTTACTCATTACGAAAGCAAATTTTGACAATTCTTCAAAATCTTCCTGATCACTTTGAACACCCTTACTTAGATAGTCGAGAATATATTGACGAGAAACATCAAAATAAAGCCATCATATGTGTTACTGGGGATAAAGGATTGGCAGGTGCCTACAACCTTAATGTTTTAAAGCTCACTGAACAAATCATTAAAGCTCATCCAAACTATAAGCTCTATATGGTTGGAGAAGTTGGAAGACAATACTTTTTAAGACGACACATTCCTGTTGAAGAAAGCTTTCTATATACAGCACAAAACCCAACTTTAAGTCGTGCAAGATCCATTTCGAGTAAAATGCTTGAACTTTATGCTGAAAAAACAATCGATGAAGTATTAATAATCTATACACGTATGGATCAGCATAATCAATTTACGGTAGATGTCGAACAGTTACTTCCTCTATATCGTTTAAATCATGAAGTTGAAGTTGGTGGACAAACCATTCACTCTATTCAGTTGGAGCCAAGCCCTGTTGAATTATTAAACATTGTCATCCCTGATTATTTATCCGGATTTATTTATAGCGCCCTTGTTGAATCTTATGCATCCGAAAACTTTGCGCGAATGCAGGCAATGGATTCAGCAAATAAAAATGGTGAAGAATTATTAAACAGTTTATCTTTACAGTACAATCGTCAAAGACAAGCAAAAATCACACAAGAAATAACAGAAGTTGCAGCTGGTGCCAAAGCTAGAAGGCAACAGCTACAAAAGAAGAAAAGGAGTCAATCCACATGCAAATAGGAAAAATCACACAAGTTATGGGTCCTGTTGTAGACGTACATTTTGATGAAACGCCACTTCCATATATTCAAACCGCTTTGCAGGTTGATAACCATGGTAAAAAAGTTGTAATGGAAGTAATGCAGCACATTGGAACCGATACCGTTCGTTGTATCATGTTATCGCCTAGTGAAGGCCTACAAAAAGATATGCCTGTCTTGTCTACAGGAATGGGAATTGAAATTCCAGTTGGCACGCAAAATTTAGGTCGTTTGTTTAATGTTTTAGGTGATACCATTGATGGAAAAGAAGCGATTGATACAGATACATATTGGCCGATTCACAGAAAACCACCAAAATTTGAAGATCAATCTCCTGTTACAGAAGTTCTTGAAACAGGAATTAAAGTTATTGATTTATTAGCCCCTTATGCCAAAGGTGGAAAGATTGGATTGTTTGGAGGTGCCGGCGTTGGAAAAACCGTACTGATTCAAGAATTGATTCGAAATATTGCCAGTGAACATGGAGGCTATTCCATCTTTACAGGTGTCGGAGAAAGAAGTCGTGAAGGAAACGATTTATATACAGAAATGAGTGAATCTGGTGTAATCAAGAACACTGCACTTGTCTTTGGACAAATGAACGAAAGTCCAGGAGCCAGAATGCGTGTTGCCGAAACCGGACTTACAATGGCTGAATATTTCCGTGATGTTGAACATAAAGACGTATTATTATTTATCGACAACATCTTCCGTTTTGTACAAGCTGGATCTGAAGTTTCTTCTTTACTTGGACGTATGCCATCAGCCGTAGGATATCAACCTACACTTGCTAATGAAATGGGACAACTTCAAGAACGTATTTCTTCCACAAAAAATGGGTCTGTTACTAGTGTACAAGCCGTTTATGTTCCTGCAGACGATTTAACTGACCCTGCTCCAGCAACAACGTTTGAACATTTGGATGCGACAACCGTCTTATCTCGTAAAGTTGTTGAACAAGGTATTTATCCTGCTGTAGATCCACTTGAATCAAGTTCAAGAATTCTTCAACCCGATATTGTAGGAGAAGAACATTATGAAACAGCTCAACGTGTTTTGCAATATCTTCAAAAATATAAAGAACTACAAGATATTATCGCCATTCTTGGAATGGATGAATTAAGTGATGAAGATAAAACTGTTGTAGCAAGAGCTCGTCGTTTACGTAACTTTATGGCTCAACCATTCCATGTAGCTGAACAATTTACTTCGATTCCAGGAAAATATGTTCCTCTACAAGATACAATTAAAGGCTTTAAGGCAATCTTAGATGGAGAAATGGACGAATATCCTGAAAGTGCATTTTTCAATGTAGGAACTATTGAAGAAGTCAAAGAAAAAGCGAAAGAAGTATAGATATGGAACTCTTTGATTTAAAAATCATGGCCAGTGATCACGTGTTTTATAATGGTAAAGCACAAGTATTAACGATACACACACCCAATGGAAGTAAACAATTTCTTGCACATCATGCCAAGACAATCTATGCGATAACGCCTGGGCTTTTAAAAATCCGAAAAGAAGATAATTCCGAGATTGAAGTTGTTAGCGGATTAGGATCCATGATCTTTTCAAACAACCAAGCCGAAGTTTTAGTTGATACATGTGAAACACAAGAAGAACTAGACGCAAGAAGAGCCAAAGAATCTTTAGAACGTGCTAAAGAAAGAATGAGACAAAAACAATCCATTCGTGAATATTATATGTCACAAGCCAGTATGGCAAGAGCCTTAGCTCGTTTACAATTTAAAGATAAACACATTAATTAATAAACATTAAAAAAAGCCCATACCTTTCATGAAGATATAGGCTTTTTTCCTTTATATAAAGATCTTTTACATTTTTCTGGTCTCACTTTAGTAAAGTCATACACTTTTTCCGACATAAACTATAAATTGAAAATTCAATCAAAAAAAGAGATTTCTAGTTTGAAACCTCTTTTTACATACAACATTTTATTTTCAATTTATGCTTTATTTAAAGTAAATATTATAAACAACTGTCGAATAAATTCGAATTATTCATTGGCTTTTAAGCTTGAAACCATATCAATCGTTTTAATTTTTCTTGCCAATAACTTATTCATCACATATGAAACTAAAACGGTTCCTATAATTGCGTACACATAAGATATCCATTCAACTACAGCTGGAAAATCATACGTATCATTTAATGCATTCGTATAAATATATGACAGCATATAATAGCCTAGAGGCAAACCAATCACCATTCCCACCAACATGATCCATGTGTTTTGTTTGATAAAGATTTCTTTAATTTGTTTATCCTTAAAGCCTAACACCTTTAAAGTCGCAAACTGATATTGTTTTTCAGTAAAAGATAACACACCCAGGTTATATAAGATGACACAACCTAATAAGACCGCAAATACAATTAATAAAACCATCATCGATTTCATCGCTTCAAGCATACTCTCTACACCTTCTTGAATCGATTCAATACTACTAATCTTAGAAACACCATCTAATTTTTTAGCCTTCTTATTTGTATAAATAGAATCTGGACGATATGTATATCCTAATTTTTCAAAATATTTCTTTGACATTGTGAATTGTTGTGTTTGCGGATCCCGATTCAAGCCAATAACCTTACTTGTATGCCAAGAAGAATCTCCAGCCAAATGCCAAGTAACTTTGTCCCCTACTTGAATCCCATACTTTTCAGCTAGTTTTTCTGTTAAATAGATTCCATTTGAATGAATAGACATAACTTTTTCATCATGATCTGTTATATTCAATTTATCTTTTCCATCCAATACAAGCATGGATCTTGTTTCTGTTTTACCATGGTTTTTGAATTCAATCGTAACACTTTTACTTGTGGCATCTCCATACAAGTGAGTTAAATGATCATATTGTTCTTTTGTATAATCACTATTTAAACTAATTTTATATTGATATGTATTGATTATTTTATATTCCCAATCCATATAAGATTCAATCGTATCCCACAAACCAAACGAACATACAAGTAACATTGTACATCCAATAATTCCAACACATGCTGCAACACTTCTTCCTTTATTGCGGGCTATATCTCGAATATTCCATCTTGTCGATAATTTACACTGATTGAATTTTACAGACCAATCCAAACTATTCTTTTTTACCTTTGGCACTTCTAGACGCAAAGCCTCACTTGCCGTTTCCTTTAAAATCTTTCTTGAAGAAAAATATGTGACTAAAGAAATCAAAGCTACAACCAAAACTGCTGTTTGAATCACAACCGGCAACAATACAGTATGGATATTTGGCATTTCAAAATAGCTTGCCTCCATATCAATAAAGAATTGACCAATTGTTAGATATCCAACCACAACACCTAAAACAGCCGCAACAAGGCTGATCATAAAACCAAATCCAATATAATGGATATAAATTTTTCGATTTTTAAATCCAAGTGCTTTTAAGGTACCAATCTGCACTCTTTGTTGACGAACAAAACGATTCATAGTACTCATTACACTCAATATCGCAATCATTAAAAACAATCCCGTAAATACAGGTGCATAAGTTTGACCTTCTTCTACTTCCGCTTGGTAACCTGCATATGAAAAAGAAGCATCTCGATCAGTTACAGATAAAAAATCAAAATTCTTTTGAATCGCTTTTTTTACTGATGACACATTATTTTTCTTATCCACATCCACATAAGCCTTATTATATGTAACATCCACATTCATTGCGTCTTGAAAAGTATCAGCCGACATATATATAAAGCCATAATTTTTATGTGTTGGAAATATTTCTGTAGAATCTTTCACAAAATATACATGATCCGGTGTATTCACTAAACCATTTACTTTTAATTGCAAGATTTTACCAGAAACATCCAACTTTAAAGTATCTCCCACATGGATATTTAAATATTCTGCCAAATAACTATCAAACCACACCCCTTTTTTATTTGATGCATATTTTTCCCCTTTAACAACATACATCTTAGAAATGGTATTCTCTTCCAAAACATTTGTTTCTAAAGTTACATCTTTGTATCCCTTTAATTTTGAATTTAAAACCAATGCACGATTTACATCATGAACATGATCTAGTGATTTTAGGTCATCTAAATCCGAATCTGAAACATTTGTATTTGTGATCCATAAATCCTGCAAATTATATTCTTTATAATACTCTTTAGCACTTTCGTCCATGCCGTCCATATATCTATGAATACCACTAAATGCGAGCATTCCAATAAATACCATTAAAAAGATGGTAAAGAATTGACCCTTATAATGCCAAAGATCACGAAACAGTTTCTTCTTCAACATTACCAATTCACCTCATCTATATTTTTAGGTTGTGCATTCACAACATTCTCAATAATTTTTCCATTCTTTAAACGAATTACACGATCCGCCACATCCGCAATTAACGCATTGTGCGTTACAATCACAACTGTATTTTCTTTTGTGCATTCTTGCAATAACTTTAAAATCTCTACTCCCGTATTCGAATCTAAAGCCCCAGTTGGCTCATCACAAAGTAATAATTTTGGATTTTTCGCAATGGCACGCGCAATCGATACACGCTGTTGTTCCCCTCCACTTAATTGATTTGGAAACTTATTTTCTTGACCATTTAAACCTACTTTATTCAATATTTCAGTCGAATCCTTTGCGTTTTTTACTACATCACGAATCAAATCCACATTTTCCTTCACTGTCAGTGTCGGCAAAATATTATAAAACTGAAAAATAAACCCAATATTTTCAGCACGATAATCCGTTAATTCTTTTTCACTATACCCACTAATATCGAGCCCATCCATATATACTTTTCCATCAGTCACATGATCCATTCCACCCATAATATTTAAAAGTGTCGACTTACCCGCTCCACTTGGTCCTAAAATAACAACCATTTCATGTTGATCAATCGAAAAAGAAACATCATCCAATGCATAAAATGCCTTTTCTCCTAATTCATACTTTTTTGATACCCCATTAAATTCAATACATGTCTTCATAATCATTCTCCTGTTAGTTGTATCTAACTATATAATTAGTATACTCTAACTTAAATTGTTCCTCAAGAATTAATTAATTACGCCAATACGATTAAAAAGTTGTTTAATCTTTTCTTTCATGCTAAGATAACGATACAAAAAGAAACATACAAATATGTAAGTTCTGGGGAATCATGTAGTAAAAACTACCTACAAACTTTGTGAGAGTTGGCGTAGGTAGTTTTTATATTGTTTATTCATTTCTTTTTGATTAATTCAATAAGAAGCTAAATCACAGTTCCAATGTGAAATAGACATTAAATATACACATACAACATTATATTTTTCATATTCACTTTATATAAAGCATAAATCTATGTTTGCTGTCGAAGAAAAAAAGAACAATTTCTCTTGTCCTTAATTTAATTGATATCTACATTCTTGATTATTTACTAAATACTTTGGACTTCCCAAAGAACAATGCACCATATCATAAGATACTTACTCCGTATAAAAGTCTGCATGCGGCGTTACAATGACATTAAGATAGGCTTTTAATATCAATAAGTCTCGATTCTTGATGGCATTATAGTTATGGTCAATATAAATAACTTCCTGCTCATTTTCAAAAGAATCAATACCCGCACCACCAATAATGCCATTTTCAATACCTTCAAATAAGGCATTGGTATCAATAATTTCACCACGTGATGTATTGATCATTAATACGCCCTTTTTTATCTGTTTTTCACAATTTATTACAACCTCTTTCTTATGATATACTTCTAGTATGTGTACAAGCTTTCGATATACACCCAAAGTAGCTAAAGCCTTTGGTTTAGAAGAAAAAGACATTCATCCAAGTGACAAGTGTCTTGTATTAACAAGAAACCAAAAGAAAATGGTGCCGTTTGGGTATAAAACCAACAATTTAATCTTAAATGCTAGACAAGAAACACTCTTAGAAAAGCCTTTATTTAAAGATTCTATGCATTGTATTGTGCCTGCAGGAAGTTTTTACGAGTGGGATTTAGGCAAAAACAAAGTAGAATTTTATTGCGACCACATTCTCTATTTTGCAGGAATTCTTATTGATGATCACCTTGTCATTGTTACCACGGATGCCAATGCATATGTAAAACCTGTGCATTCTAGAATGCCGGTCATACTCGAAAAAGAAGATATAGATTCTTGGTTAAAAGATATTTCTAGAACCAAAGAAATCTTATCCAAACCAGGCATTGCACTTCAAAGAAAGCAGCTACAAGAACCACTTTTCTAAAGGAGATCTTATGAATATTACAGAGTTTCAAAAATCTAGATTCGGACTTTTTATCCATTGGGGAATCTATTCCATTCCTGCACGAGGTGAATGGGTGAGAAGCAACGAAGAAATGAAAGAAGAAGACTATATTCCTTTTGCGAATGAATTTGATCCAGATCTATTTAATCCACACCAATGGGCAAAACTTGCCAAAGCTGCCGGCATGAAATATGCCGTAATGACTGCCAAACACCACGATGGATATTGTATGTTTGATACCAAAACTACCGATTGGAAGGCAAATCATGATTATGTCAGAGAATTTTTAGATGCCTTTAGAGAAGAAGGCTTAAAAGTCGGTCTATATTATTCCCTACTTGATTGGCATCATCCAGACTATCCTCACTACAAAGATAGACATCATCCTGAAAGAAATAATCCAGAATACGATAAACCGATTTGTTTTTCAAACTATTTAAATTATATGCATACTCAAATCAAGGAATTACTTACAAACTATGGAAAGCTCGATATCATGTGGTTTGACTTTTCTTATGACAACATGACAAAAGATGTATGGGATGCCCACAAAATCGTAACAATGGCAAGAACTTACCAACCAGATATGATCATCGACAATCGTCTAGAAGGAGATGGTGTACATCCTGGAACCATTATGGATGCACATCCTAGTTTCACAGCCGGTGATTTTACTTCACCCGAACAAATGATTCCACCACAAGGTCTTGCAGTACCCTGGGAAGCTTGTATCACTATGAATGAACATTGGGGATATTGCGCAAAGGACACAAATTATAAATCGGCTAAGCTAATCATCCGTACTCTAGTTGAGTGTGTATCTAAAGGTGGAAACATGATTTTAAATGTAGGACCAAATGCCAGAGGTCAGTTTCCTAAAGAATCTATCCAGGTATTGAATGAAATCCGTAAATGGATGAAACTGAACCAAGATTCTATTTATGGGTGTACAAAGTGTGAATTAGAAAAACCAGAATGGGGAAGATATACACAAAGGGGAAATAAAATTTATGCACATATTTTAGATGAGAGTATTTTTGATATATCTGTTAAAATTCGGAAAGAAAAAATCCAAGACATAAGAAGATTGTCTGATCATTCTCAAATCAAAATTCAAACGCCTTGGAATACAGAAAGTTTCCCAGACTATACATTTATCAATATTGATTCCAATTCACACCAGTGTCCAGATCCAATTGACACAGTGATTGAAATCACATTAAAAGACTAGCTTAAATTCTTGCTAGTCTCTTTTACTATATAGATCGGTCTTTGTTTACTTTCCATATAGTCTTTTGTCGTATATTGACCTAAAATAGCCACAAACAACATTTGAAGCCCACTTAAAAACAAAATCAAACATACTAAATGAAACATCGATGTGACATGAATCATTAAACCCAGTATTGCCATTATTATTGATAAGAACATGATAGTTGTTCCAATATTACCTATCCATACTATTGGTGCTGTAGAAAAGGAAAACATACCTTCCATCGCATATGCGAATAGTTTAGAGAAATTCCATTTAGAATTACCGGCTGCTCGTTGTACATTATGAAATTCAATCCATTTTGTATCAAATCCTACAAAAGAAAATAATCCTTTCATATAGCGATTGTATTCTTTTAATTCTAGAATCGCATCCACCATTTGTCTTGACATCATACGAAAATCACCACAACCATCGCTCATATCCATTTTGCACATCTTCTGCATCACTTTATAAAAGGTATGCGATAAAAAGTTACGAATCTTACCTTCACCCGTACGGTCCACTCTTTTTCCTGCACAACAATCATAGCCTTCTTCACTTACAGCCTTATACATTTCCTTTAATAGTACAGGAGGATGCTGCAAATCGGCATCCATGATCACAACATAATCACCACTTGATTTCTTTAATCCTGCAAACATGGCGGCTTCTTTACCAAAGTTTCTAGAAAAAGAAATAAATTCACAACGATCATCCTTTAAACTCAACGCTCTTAATATATCTTTTGTGTGATCCTTGGATCCATCATCCACAAACAACAATTCATAGGTAATGTCTTCTATTTCATTCAATATTTCGCTTGTCTTTTTATAAAACATAGAAAGCACTTCTTCTTCATTAAAACAAGGAACGACAACACTAATTTTGTTCATACAACATTTCCTCCTTCTTAGAAAATATATGGGATTTACATAAGAAATAATTGGCTAAAACGGTAATCACACTGACTAAAATCTTAGATAATAAATTTGAAATATGTAAGCCATCAATACAAATCGCCAATAGTAGGTTTTCAACAAGTAATGTCATAAATCGAAGTCCAAAAAACTCAATACACTCTTTTTTCATATCATTACTTGAATGAAATACAACTTTACGGTTTGAAAAATACGCAAAAATAACGGCTATTATCCAAGCTAAACTATTACTAATTAGCCAATGGATTCCTATTTTTAAACTTATAAAATAAACAATATAATTCACAAGAGTTGTCATAACTCCAACGATTCCATAGCTTATAAATTCTTTGACTTTTTCCATATCCAGAATCCTCCTATCATAATTGAAAGAACGCTTATACCTAGTCCTACATTCTTAAATGGCGCATGAAATTGAATCATAATTGTATGGCTTCCTTTTTTGATTTTGCATCCCACAAAAGCCTTATTCACAATTTCAACATTCTGCTTCTTTCCATCAATATATATTTCATATCCCTTTTCATAAGGATATGAAGTTACTAAATAACCATCTTTAGATGTTGTTACCTCCCCTTTAAATATAGAAGTTGTCTTTAATGGTTTTACTTTCGTTACAACTCGATCAAGCACATCCATATCACATGTATATACACGAATATTGGATATCTTATATTTTCCTTTGGATAAAGTGACATCAAATTGTTTTAATTCCTTTTTAGAAAGAATATACGTAAAATGTTTATTTCCATTTGGATATACTGAGTGTTTTTTTGACAATGTATTCTTCATTCCATTTATAGATATAAAAACTTTTTTATCTGTATAATTCTTTACATCAAAATCAATACAGATCAGCTTATTTTTAGTATCAAAATCAATTGGTATCGTTTTTTTAATTTTCTTTTTATTATGAATCACAATCGATTGATCTAAATTCTTTATAAGTTTCATTTTCGAGGCATACTCATTACTTGTTTCACCATTCACAATCGTACGATTATAGATTGTATCTAAATTATATGGATAAAAGAGTTTATCAAACTTAGATTCACTTATCGTATCACTTGTGACATAGACCAGTGGAAATACATTTTTATTCTTTAATAATTTATATTTTCCTTCACTATCTACTTCTTTATATCCATATAAATTCGATTCTTTACTGAGTACATTTTGAATCCCCATCATACTTAAATATAAATAATTCTCACTATCCGTTATGATTGTTCGATTGGGTCGGGAAATCGGACTCTTTATAATGTCATACACAAAAGCATTATATAAAAAATTACTGGTCGACGTATAACTTGATGCCTTCATTTCTTTTAAATCATATATGTGATTGACACTATAACCCACCTGATCTAAATCGGCTGTTCGTTGATTCAAATCATTTCTTTGCATCAATTTTTGTTTATCCTTAGAATACATTGAATTATAGAGCTTTAAATCTAAACACTGATTGTAGTTTAATCCTGTAAAAACAATCATAGGTACAAGAGCATACATCATTAGACATTCTTTTTTATCAATAAAGTAATAGCCAATAAACACAAGTGAAATTAATAATCCAAGAAGCATTGTTTTGGTGCAAAGAAATAAACTAGCTAAAACAAGTAAACCTTTATTCAAATTTCTTTCCTGTAACCAATAGGAAAGAATCATAAGAACGAGTGGTAGACATAGCACCAATATTTTTGTGCGTGCATATAAAGTTCCGTTTAATATATATGAAAAAATTGGGAAAATAAACATTAAAATCAATAGAATCGATAGTTTCCTTGTCTTTTCAAATTGAATTCCTTGAAATAGGGCAATCCAGCTAATCACAGTCAATCCACATCCATAGCTATCATAGATAAGTCCTTTTAGAGTAAAGTTTGGAATTAATAAATTGAATAGGTTAGTGTGTACAACAGATTTATGATTGTTTAAAATCAAATATCCAGTTGGTAGCCATAAAATCGTAGCCATACCCATACCAATAAGAATCGGAATCAGAATGTCTTTTATCGTATGGTTTTGATTATAATCATATAAAAGCAGAATCAATATCATACCTGGCGTATAGAAATAATTATGGAAAAGTGCCATGCATATACATAGGCTGATCCATTGTCTTTTATTTTTATCAATTAGAATGAATGAAAGAAATAAAAAAGGAAGAATTTCTACAAACATAATTTGTTGGTGGGACTGAAAGAAGCAATTGGCGCATATGCAACATATGCTTGAAAAAAAACAAATTGAATCTTTGTATCCTTTATTTCTTAGCCAACAATAACAAAGTCCGCCTGTAGATGACCATAGAAATGTTGCATAACCTATAATAAAGAAGTGTATTGGAATATTTGGAAATAAATAAGAAACTAAAACGTCTGGCCTTAATAATCCATAATATGAAAAGCTAAAGGCATTGGTTTGTCCTTGAAGATTTTCAAAACTGTCTGGAAGTAATTGTTTGGTTTGTCGAAAATAGTCTGCCAAAGATACGTGTTGTGCTAACCAGTCTAACTTTGATCCATACATGGAATATGTGGATACACAAAGTACAAATAGAATGGGTAATATAAATAGTATTGTAATGTAAAACTTATCTCTTTTTTTCATAGTTTTACTATACAAAATAAATCTTAAGTATCGACAAAAGGAAATATTAAACTTTCCTAAATATATTAAGAAGATTTAAGAAATATATAAGTAGAGTGTTAAGAAATGTTTGATAGAATTTTACCGGTGATAAGTGTGAAAAAGTTATTATTATGCATCTTAAGTTTGATGCTTTGTCTAAATACATCCGTAATTCATGCAGATGAGCCTGAGTCTTTAATGATTGTGGCCCATCCGGATGATGAAACGATTTGGGGTGGTTCTCATTTAATCAATGGAAATTACACAGTTTTGTGTATTACGAATGGAAACAATAAAAAAAGAAAAAAAGAATTTATGAAAGTCATGGAAAAAACACATTCCAAAGGAATTATTTTATCTTTCCCAGATAAGACAAAGGGTAAGCGTGATAACTGGAAGTCTTGTAAAAAGGATATTCAAAGCGAAATCAAAAAAGAAATTGATTCTAAGGATTGGGACCAAATTGTAACGCATAATCCAAATGGAGAATATGGGCATATACATCATAAAAAGGTATCTAAATATGTTACTATGATTTTAGAAAAAGAAGATAAGACAGATCAGCTTATATATTTTGGTAAATATACATCAAAGAAAAACAAGGTTGAATTAGAGAATGAAAAAAGTTTATCAAAGAAAGATTATAAAGAAAAATTGGATGTCATTCAGTTGTATTCTTCGCAATCGAAAGTGATGGATCATTTACATCATATGTTGCCTTATGAAAATTGGAAACCCTATAGTAATTGGGGTAAAATAGAATAAAAGAAAGGGGATGTGAACATGCAGACGCGTATTTTAGTGGCGGATGATAATGCAGAAATCCGTGAAATATTAAGAATTTTATTAACTGGCGAAGGCTATGAAGTGATTGAAGCTAAAGATGGAAATGAGGTCCTTCAATTGTTTGATTCTTCCATCGATTTAATCGTCCTTGATATCATGATGCCAAACATGAATGGCTATCAGACTTGTTTAAAGCTTCGTGAAACAAGTAATGTCCCCATCTTATTTTTAACAGCCAAAGGATCAGATTCGGATAAGACACTTGGTTTTTCAAGTGGAGCCGATGACTATTTGGCAAAGCCTTTTTCGTATAGTGAATTAACGGAAAGAGTCAAAGCTTTACTTCGTCGTTATCAAGTCTATAAGGGTAAAAAAGAAGAAATCTCCATAAATACTGAAAAAGATTTAAGTATTGATGGTCTTACTTTGCGTTATGCCCAACAAAATGCAGAGGTCAATGGAAAGGAAGTTGAATTAACGGATATTGAATTTAATATTTTGAGTACGTTGATGAAGAATCCTAAACAAATTTTTTCAGCTGAACAATTGTATGAAAAAGCATGGAATGAGCCTTATTATTATTCGGCAAATAATACAATCATGGTTCATATTCGTAATCTTAGAAAGAAAATCGAGAAGAATCCCGCCAATCCGGTATACATAAAAACAATTTGGGGAAAGGGGTATCGTTTTGAATAAAAAAATAACGAGACTATATCTTTCCCTTCTTGTTTTTTTATTGAGCTTTTTCGTAATATATTCTCAAAGATTTGTCGTATACGATTATTTGAATACACATTTTAATTATTCGGATACTTTGTCTAAAGAAAAAATCAAAGAGGCTAAGGCTTATTTAGATGAACAAGAACAAGTGGATTTTATGAACCACACTCAAATTCGTAAAGATTTAAATCAATTATTAAAAAAAGGAAGTTATCAAGTCATTTTATATAAAACAAAATCAAATAAACCAGATGATAAAGTCATCGATTCTATACTTGCGTTTTGTGGCCGTGCTCCT